>CAMFLN010000369.1 GCA_945957305.1 uncultured Planctomycetaceae bacterium
GGGTTCAGGGCCGCGATCAGGATGAAATTCGCCGGAAAACGTGAGCTGTTGAGCGCCCGACTGATTGTGATCGAGCCGTCTTCGAGCGGCTGTCGCAGAACTTCGAGCGTGCGGCGATTGAACTCCGGCAACTCGTCCAGAAATAGCACGCCATTATGCGCCAGGCTGATTTCGCCGGGCGTGGGAGTCGAACCTCCACCAACCAGTCCCGCGTCGCTTACAGTATGGTGGGGATTGCGAAACGGGCGCACCGCCAGCAGCGGCTGTCCGGCCGGCAGCAAGCCCATGGCTGAGTAGATACGGCTGGTTTCTATGGACTCGGTGGCGGTCAGGTCTGGCAGAATCGTTGGCAATCGTTTGGCCAACATCGTTTTGCCCGAGCCGGGCGGACCCAGCATCAGTAGGTTATGGCTTCCAGCCGCGGCGATGGTGATCGCGCGCTTGGCCATTTCCTGTCCGCGCACGTCGGCAAAGTCGACGTCGTAATGCGCCAAGGCATCGAACCATTCGTTCACGCGCGGTGGAGTCGGCTCGATGTCGATTTCGCCGGTCATAAACGCCACGGCCTGAGCGAGGCTGGCGATCGCGATCACATCGATCCCTTCGACGACCGCCGCCTCGGCGGCGCTGGCGCTAGGCACGAGCAGCCCGACCAGGTTGGCCTCGCGCGCGGCCGCCATCGCAATCGACAGGGCCCCCCGGGTCGCGCGGGTCGTGCCGTCCAGCGCCAACTCTCCCACCACAGCGTAGCGAGAAAATCGCTCGTGCGCGCCGTCCAGTTGTCCACTGCCGGCCAAGATGCCCAAGGTGATCGGCAAATCGAAAGAGGCCGCCTGCTTTGGCAATTCGGCCGGGGCCAGGTTGATGACAACGCGATTCTGGGGGCGAATGAAGCCCGAGTTCACGAGCGCCCGTTCCACGCGGTGCGTGCTCTCTTTAACCGCGGCTTCGGGCAGGCCGACGAGGACCGTTTTCGGCAGAGCGCCGTCGGAGACGTCGACTTCGACCTCGACCGGCACTGCCTCGATGCCCACGAGGGAAAAAGTGCGTAGCTTCGCAAGCATCCGCCGGCGTGTCCTGTGAAAGAGCGGGAGAGCTTCCGTGTTAACGGCCGTGAGAATGCGACGCGCCCGGACGGAAGCGGACCCTATTTTGCGACCCAGGAAAGCCTGCCGCAAGTGGTAGAAAACCGCCGGATTAAACAAAGGATCGTTACAATGCAACAATTCTTATTGGCCGCGGGAAAATCCGGCGCAATAGGGGCGCGGTCACAGTCAAACCTAAGGTCGATTGCGCACAGCTCCTTTAGAAGGTCGCGACTTCCTTATTATCGCCAGTGCGTGGCTCCTGCAGGCGCGCTGTTCGGAGTGACTCGGCGGTCAAACGCTGCAAAAAAATGGCGGACTGGGCAAAGCGGGGGGCGGAGCTACAGCCCCGGCGTCGTCCAATTTCATCGCAGCCGGCCGGCCTAATAAGTGACAGCATTCAGTTCGAGCTGGTCGTCGGCCGGAAGTGGCATTCTCCCTCCCACTGTCATCTGGTTTAATCCCTCACCTTGCGGCGCTGACTCAGCTCTGCTGAGTTTACCGGGCTTTTTGAAGGTGGGCTGATGGCAAGAAGCATTGTTTCGTCGGTCGTGTTGGGCGCCATGTCGCTATGGGCCGGCTGCTCACGGACTGAGCCAGCGCCGGTTGCACAGGCCAGCACTGGGGGCACGGTGGAAACTACGGCAGGCGAGCTTGCCGAACCCAACGAGCTGGTCCTCGATTCCGAGCCGAAACCGCTTATCCCCCCGTCGCGCCCCTTGGATACCAACGTGCGCATCGCGATGCTTGCGCGAGAAATCGAGGGGCACCGTCGCCGCGGCTACGAGGATCAGGCGATCACGGCACGGCAGGAAATGGTGCAAGCAATCGTCGACCAGTACGGCGCTGATTCGTGGCAAGCACGCGGCGCTCGCCTGGCACTCGATCGCGAGGTCCGCCTGAGCACCTTCACTCCGGCCGAAGCGGCCGCCAACGAAGCGGCCGAAGCGCGCACCCGAGAGGCGAATGAACTGTGGCAAAGCGGCAAACATGAAGAGGCCTGCGCGGCCTTGGTTGCTTCACGCACGGCCGCAATTGCGCTCTGGGGCGAGACGAGTTATGGCGTCGCCAATCTCTTGGACCAAGAGGCGCGCTGGCGGCAATCCTCTGGCGAGATTTCGAAAGCCGAGCCCCTGTTTCGCCAGGCGCTACTGGTCCGCGAGCAGGTCTTTACGCCGCTGCATCCCGAGACGATCTCGACACGCCGCGGCCTGGGCACGTTGTTGCAATCGGCCCGCCGCTACGACGAGGCCGAGACACTGCTGCGGCGCTGCGCCGCTGATGCCGAAACGGTGTGGGGACCACAAAGCGCCGAATGTGCGGCGCACAACCATGATTTGGCGCTCTTGCAGTTGGAAGTTGGTCAGAACGCCGCCGCGGCAGACCTGTTTGCCAAAGTCGTCGAAAACTGGCGCACCTCGCTGGGACCCGAGGATGCCAGCGTCGGTGAGGCGTATCTCAACCTGGGGCGGGCACAATACGCCTTGCACGACTATCCGCAGGCCGCAGCGAACATGCGTCAGGCGCTGACGATTCTGACAGGTTCGCTTGGCCCTGATGCTGCATCAACCCGGCGTGCGCGAATCAACCTGGGCCTGACGCTGATGGCCCAGCGGCAATACGAGGAAGCCGAGTCATTCTTGCGTGCAGATCTCAGCGGCGCGGCACAACACTTCGGCAAAAACCACCCGGAAACAGCCGAGGGCTTGCTTCGCGTGGCGATTCTTTACGGCAATCAGGGGCGCTATCGGGAGGCACTCCCTTATGCCGAACGTGCGGCCGAAGTGCATTGCTCGACCAGCGGCGCCGAACACCCGCTGACCCGCAACGCCGACTCGATCGTCGGTATGATCCGCGGCAAGTTGCAAAGCGCCGCACAGGCAGGCGTCGCCGAGCCGGTCAAACAGTAATCCCTCGCTTTTCCCCACCACGCGAGTCGTTGCAACTCTCGCCCGGGCCACGATCGCTTGTCCCCAGCGTTGTGATTACGGGAAGACCAGCAGCGGAGCGATCAGGGCATCCACGGTCGGGACGGTAGCTTGAACGACCGAGCCCGGTCCGACGGTGTAGAATTCGCCGGCGTTCAGACCACCATCAGCGTAGGTGATCAGCGCCGAGTTCGGACTATCCTGGAGGTTCGTGAAGCGATACGGCGTCGAAGCCTCGTTGTGCGTGATTTCAATCGCGATTCTAGCAGTGTTGGGCGGCGTCAACGACGCAGTCAAGACACTGACCGCGTCCGGGCCGCGGTTCTGGAGCATCATATTGTCCCGGATGATCGCGCCAATTTGTGTTGTTGTAACGGCCGCACTCCGTTCCGCTTCTAAGCGAATCGCCGCACGAGCATTGCCATTGATCTCGTTGCTCGTGATTTGCAGTCCTAGCTTGCCAGCGCCGAAGGCCCCGCCGTAAATTCCGTCCACATCAGCGGCATTCGCGGTGCCAGGATGGATGCCGTTCTTATCAATCACATTGTTCGTGACTATGCCGATCAACTTACCTTGGTCAGCCTCAAACGATAGTCCCGCACTGGCGAACGCCTGACCCCGACTCGACGCCGGCGGATTGGGAGCGAGATTCTCCGAGATTTGGTTATTTGTGATCGTGGCACGCATCGAACCACTCGTGTTGTTGAAAATTGCCAGGCCAGGATACCAGTTCTGTGTGATCACGTTGTTGTTAAACTTGGCTTCGACGATGGAGGTTGCATTGATCGCACCGAGCTGATTCGAACCGGTTCCAAGCAGAATCCCTCCGCCTGAATTGCCGTGGATGTAGTTGCCCTCGAAATCCAAGTTCTGAATGACAGAGTTCGTTGTATTGTAGAAAATCTCAACTCCGTCACCGTATGGTCGCGGAACGCTTAAGGGATTTCCGGTGAACGTATTCAAACCATTAATTTCATTGCTGATAAATGTCATGGCAGTGACGCTATCCCCTTCGATCAACGCCTGCACCCCCGCCGCCTGATCGATGGTATTGTCCGTCGGATTCGAATTTCCCGCGTTGCCCGTGAAGTTGTTGTTGTTGACCAGCAGGTTGAATGTCGAGTCGAGCACATAGATCCGCAGGCCGGCTCCGCCGCCAGTCGGCTTGTTGGCGCCAACTCCGTCAGGTCGCCCGTTGTAACTGATGTTCGGATTGTCGTGTACGTGGGCATTGATCGTCGAGCTGGCTCGCGCGGCAAGCTGGATACCGTCACCTTGGTTGTACGAAATCTGCGGGTTGTCGTGGATGTCAGCATTGACCGTGGCGCCCGCATTGTAGGCGTCGATGTAGATGCCTTCGGTGTTGCTCTGGATGTAGTTGTCGCGTGCTTCGAGGTTGAAGGTGCCGCCGAATTGCATCACGTGCAAGCCGGCCCAGTTGCCGCGGCCGTTGGTGCCCAACACGTTCGATTGGACCAAGGCCGAGCCGTTGACCTTCTCGAAGAAGATACCGTTGCGGATATTGCTCCCCACGTTATTGCCGGTCAGGACGTAATTGCCTGTTCCGCCGGAGAAGTGCATGCCGTCCTGGTACGAATTGAAGATCGTATTGGCCCACATCGTGCCGGTGCCGGTAAAGCCGACAAGCTGGATGCCGTCGACCTGCATATTGCGGATCGTATTTTGTTCGAGGTTAGCCGTGTTGATGCCATTGCCGTAGATGCCGATCGACGCATTGTCGATATTCATGCCGCCCACGCG
>CAMFLN010000370.1 GCA_945957305.1 uncultured Planctomycetaceae bacterium
ACTCTGGGAAGAGTCGCCTATCTTGAATTATCGCTTGAATCCTGACACGCCCAGCATCTTTCTAAACTTGGCGCTAGTCGACGAAACGGCCGGACAGGACGAAGACGCACTGAGCCACTATCGTCGCGCATTGGAGTTAAAACCCGACTACTGGCAAGCGCATTACGCCCTGGGGCGCTATTGGGACAAGCGCGACAAGACCACGCAGGCACTGGCCGAGTACGAGACTGCGGCACGTCTCAACCCACGATCCAGCGCGGTGCAGTTGGCGTGGGGAATCTTGCTGGCCAAAACGGGCTCCTTTGACGAGGCCTGGAAGGCACTTGCCAAGGGCTCAGAGTTAACCGCTGACCCCGGCAATTTTGTGACATTGGTCGATGCGTACACCTTAACAGTGCGTCAGGCGGAAGCGGTGCAAGCCGCCGGAGAGGCCGCGCGACTCGCCCGAGAAAGGGGACAAACGGCACTGGCCGAGCAGCTTGAGACGTGGCTGGAGAAGTACGGCACGCACGCGCGGGACTCGTAAAGCCGGTCCATGAATTATTGTCACTAGGTATCGTTGTCGCTGGTGGGCCCGCCGTGTTCGTCGATCCAGTTCTCATCCGGCAGTTCAGAACCACGCTCGCCGGCGCCGCCGGCAGCACGCCAGGCCGAGAGGGCGCCGTCGGCAAAGCCGCGGACGAACTCACTGTCGCGCAGGACGCTGGGGGGCAATGCTTCGCCAAAGTTCACGGCTTGCTGCCAATAGCTGCTGACCTCGCGCGGCGAACCGTTCGACTCGGGCCGCAACGTTTTCACCAGTCGCTGGAACGCCGGGCGTTCATCTTTCTCCAGCAGGAACCACGACTGCCATTGTTCGTCGGATTTGCCCGCCCGCAGGCCTTGCAGGTTTGCCAACTCGCTTTCGATTCCCGAGGCGTGCCGGGCCCAATGCCGGCCCTGCGAGCATCCATCGTCGTACGCACTCATGAGTATCCCTTTTTGAACTTCAATACTGCTTCCCGGGATTGTAGCGTGCTAAGCCCGCTGTCCCAGGGCGCAGCGAAAGCGCAGTGTAGAAGACCGCAAATTGCTTGTCTCCTGCCGGGACATGATGGAGAATCGCAACTATGATTGCTAAACTGGGCCAGCCAGCAATCGCTGCGCAGGGATGCACGCAGTCCACAGGCGGCAATAAGCGCAAAGCATCATTCGCGATGGCAACTCGTACAACCTGGTGGGCGTTTTCGCGCCGCTGCGCAACGTGGCGGCACCCGTTCCTGTGTTTGTTTGCCTGTTGGATTTGTCTGTCCGCCGTGCCGGTCACTGCTGACCCTCTGCTGTATACCGGCGTAAGTCTGGCCGGCGCAGAATTCGGCTCCGCGCCCACGCCTGGCAATCTTGGCATCTACGACGACGATTACACGTATCCGACGTCGAGCGAAGTCGACTACTTTCTCAGCAAAGGCATGAATACGCTGCGCGTGCCGTTTCGTTGGGAGCGTTTACAGCCGACGCTGAACGGCAACTTCGACTCCGCCGAGTTCACGCGGCTCAATAATTTCGTCACCTACGCCACGAGCCACGGCGCGAACGTCATTCTCGATCCGCATAATTTCGCCCGGTATTACCCCGATCCCAACAATATGGAGTCCTCGGCGCAAGGATTGATCGGCAGCGCGAGCGTGCCGAACTCGGCGTTTGCGAACCTTTGGTCTCGGCTGGCCGCGGACTACAAGGGCAACTCGCATGTCATCTTCGGTTTAATGACAGAACCCAACACAATGCCGACCGAACAATGGGTCTCGGCCGCCAATACTGCCATCTCGGCCATCCGCGCCACGGGCTCGCAGAACTTACTCCTCGTTCCGGGCAATGGCTGGACCAACGCGGACAATTGGAGTGCTAACTGGTACGGCACCCCGAACGCCACGGCCATGCTGCAGATCGTCGACCCTGGGAACAATTTCGCCATCGAAGCGCATCAATACCTCGATCCCGACGGGTCGGGCACGACGGCACAAATTACGAACAATGATCCCACCATCGGCGTGCAGCGCATCACGGCCTTCACCCAATGGCTCGACGCCCATCATTTGAAGGGATTTCTCGGCGAGTTTTCCGTCGCCAATTCCACGATCGGGACGGCCGCGAATCAAATCGGCGACGAGGCGCTGAACAACATGTTGAACTACCTCGAGGCTCACAGTAACTCTTGGCTCGGTTGGACATGGTGGGCCGCTGGCCCTTGGTGGCAGAACTACCTCTTCACCGCCGAGCCCACGAATCTCGGTCACACGAATCAGGCCGACCGGCCCGTCATGACCGTACTGCAGACTCATACCACGGGAGTGCAACTTCCTGGGGACGTGAACTTCGATGGCATCGTCAATGGGCAGGATATCGCCCTGATGGCGAGCAACTGGCTACACACCGGCAGCGGCTCGGCGGGGGACGCTAACCACGACGGACTGGTCAACGGTCAGGACATGGCGCTTGCTGCCTCGAATTGGCTGCAGTCGCGCGCAGCGTCCGGCGGCGGCACGGCATTGAGCGTGCCTGAACCGGCGCCACTCAAACTCGCCGCCGCCGCGCTATTGTGCGAAATCCTCGCAGTCGTGGCTCGGCGGATACGCAGGCAGCCGGCGCTCTGATTGCCGCCGACGCCTCGGTACTGAATGTTTGCCCAGTAGGCGAGCCCGCCGTTACCACTTATATCAAGGTATACACAACCGGGCCGTGAACACATCAGCACGGCGTGGCTGCGTTTTGTCATTGAGTCAGCCGCTCAGCCGTCGAGCATGAGCTTCCGTGGGGGAAGCGTCCTTTCTTTTCTGCGCCGGCGATGTTTGGCCTCGTTCTTAAACTTCATCCTTCTTTGAATGGGATGCATGACCATGAAGACTTGGGCGTACTTAGGCACCTTTGTTTTACTGACTGTGGCGGCTGCAGACGCCCGCGCACAAAAGCCGGCTGCCGGCGCTCGCTCGCCCGCGACGGCGGCCAACGCCGGAAACGAAGACGCCGTCAAACAACGACTCGCCGGTTACGCCCAGGCGTTTAACGCCCGCAACGTGGCGGGGATCGTCGATTTTTTTGTCGACGACGCGGCGCTTGTGGATCTGGATGGCAATGTGACGCGAGGCAAGGCGACGATCAACGAGCAATTTGCCCGAGGCTTTGCCGAGCCGTCGAAGTACACCTTGAAAACGACCGCTGAGACGGTGCGCTTCATTGCTCCTGACGTGGCGCAAGTCGAAGGCACCTCGAAGCTCGAAGCCGATGGCGAGGCTTCGATTGTCACTCGCTTCATCACCCTGGTCGTCAAGAAGGGGGACGCGTGGCGCATTGCGGAAATCCGCGACCTGCCGGGCCCGGCCGAAGACGTTGAACCGTACGAGCGGCTGAAAGAACTCGAATGGATGGTCGGCGACTGGGTCGACGAAAGTGCGAACGCCACGATCAACTCGTCGATTCGCTGGAGCGACAATCGCGCCTTTCTGATTCGCGACGCTCATGTGCAGATTGGCAAAGAAAAAAGCTCGCACAGTATGACGATCATCGGCTGGGACCCCCGGACCGCGCAAATCAAGAGCTGGCTTTTCGATTCTGCAGGAGGCTTGGGCGAGGCCGTGTGGACCCGCAGCTCGGACAACCAATGGGTCATTAAGGCGTCAGGCGTGTTGCGTGACGGGTCAGCCACGTCGGCCACGCAGATCGTGACGTTGGTCAGTAAGGACCGCGTCAGTACCAGTTCGCTTGATCGCATCATCGGCGGCGAGATTGCCCCGGACATCGAAGAGATCGTTACCGTACGCAAGGCGCCAGGCGCTGCTTCGAAGGCCCCGTAATTGTAAGCACTCCGTGATTGCAGCATGAAGAAAGCAGTGTGCAGATTCAGCGTCACTAACTGCCGAGGCCTGCGAGTGATGTTACGCCGACATATGAGCTTGGTTGCGATCGCATTGGTCGCCTGCGTGACCGTTTCGGAAGTCCAGGCCCAGCGGGGCGGAGGCCGGCCTGGTGGTGCTGCACCCCGTGGCGGCGGCGGTGCGCCAAAAGGGGGCGGCGGCGCACCGCGCGGGGGGATGTCGCGCCCCGCCGCGCCAAGTCGACCGGCGGGCGGCGGCGGCGCTCGCCCCAGCGGTGGCAATCTGAGTCATGGTGGACTTCCTAATCGGCCCTCCGGAATGATGCAAAGTCCCAATGCGGGGCGCCCCTCGGGCGGAATGTCGCGCCCCACGGGAACGGCCCGGCCGAATCCGGGCGTGGCCAATCGCCCCGCTGGATTACCTGGCGGATTACCATCCGGCGGCGGCCAGCGCCCCAGCGGAAATCGTCCCCAAGTCGCGAATCGTCCGAGTATGCCACAAGGTGGTGCGCGGCCAGGCGGCATGACGCGCCCCACACCTTCGCTGGGCAATATTTCGAATCGCCCGAACACGCTGCCAGGCCAGATGGGCGGTGGAAACCTTTCTCGTCCTGGTGGGGGAAACTTGGCAAACCGCCCCGGCGGTGGAAATTTGCCGGGGCGTCCTGGCGGCGCCGTAACTTTGCCCGGCCAAATTGGCGGCGGCGCAAATGGCGGTGGCAATCGACCGGGTCGACCCGGCGGCGGTAGTGGCCCTGGGGGCGGGATTACATTGCCAGGACAAATCGGCGGTGGCAGCGGTGGCGGCAATCGCCCCGGCAGACCCGGTGGTGGTGGCGCCGTAACTTTGCCGGGACAGATCGGCGGTGACGGAAATCGGCCGGGGCAAGGGGGCAACCGCCCGGGTCGACCTGGCACAGGA
>CAMFLN010000371.1 GCA_945957305.1 uncultured Planctomycetaceae bacterium
GCCCCAGCGCCCTGCGTCTGCGACAGTCGGTATCGAGAGCGCCGCCAACTGCTCGGCCGACAAGCCACGGACTTCGCTGGCGAAGGTGCCCATCACCGGGCCAACGAGCGACGTCGCCTGGCGATAGAGCAGCTTGTCCGGTTCATCCCCAGCACCTGGACGAGGGCCGGTGAAAAGGCGCGTCAGTTCTTCGGCAAGTTGCTGCTTGCGCGAGGGGTCTTGTTCATCGCGCCAGCGCGCCAACAAAGAATCGTTCGGGATGACTGGCGCTAGCGCCACGTCGGCGCTCGCCGGTTCGGTGTAGAAATGCCAGACGTCCTTGTTACCAAACAGGTCGGCATGCGGATTGCCCGCCAGAATGTCCGGCGATACGTCCGCTGCCAAGCGCCATTGCTTGGGTTCGCCATCGGTTTTGTTGAGCGTCAGGTCGATTTCTGTCAGATCGCAAGCGTGATTGGCGTCGCGAGGGCCGATCGCCAGCGAAATCAGGTCACCGGCGCGCACCTGGACGCCGTCGAAGGGACCGGCGGCCGGGGTTTTCAATTGATCGCTGTTGCCCGCTGCCAGCCGACGTCGCGACGAGCCTCGCCGCAATTCGAGCGACCAGGTAATGCCGTTACCGCACGCCGTGTGCGCACGCATAACGTGGGCCGTAATCTGCACAGTCGCGTCGACGGGGCTGAGCCAGCCGGCGACCACTTGTTGCGAGGGTGAAGGATGGACGGTCACGCTGTGTGGCCGCGAGAGTCCGGGAATGTGGGCCTCTTGATCCGAGGAGTTGGCCACCAGGCTCGGCAATTCGTTCGTTCCCCAGCCCTGCACGAAGGCGTAGCCGCCGGAGCTGGTGATCTTCCCCGACAAGTGATTTTCGATCGTGACCTTGCCGGCTGGAACGGTTCCCAAGTAGTCGAGCCATCCGGCCAGTGCGAGTGGATCGAGTTTCTTGTCGGCGGCCAGCTTGGCCACATCGACGCCTGCGCCCGCCTCTTTGGCTGCCGTCGCCGCGTCTAGATACTGAGCGGTTGCGCCCATGATCTCGCGACGCCTGGCCATCAGGTAATCGCTTTGTCGCTGCACGGCGATGAGGGGCAGCGGCGGCTTTCCGCCGGATTCCAATCGCGGCTCACGCCACACGACAACATCGCCCGTCGGGCCGTCGCCGGCATCGCCAGCTGCCAGATAAACGACGATTTCCTCCGCCTCGGGAGCGGCCCGCAACTTGAGCCGCATCTCCTGCTGCGACACGACCGGATCGACCGGCGCATGCCACGGCTTGAAGTGGCCGACCGCGTTGGTTTTCCACAGTGACGTCTGCCACGGGCGAACCAGCGCGACCAGCTCGGGCACGTTTTCAACCTTGGCGGTGCGCCAGCGGGCGCGTAGCGAATCGATCACGCTGCCGGGATAGTCGCTGGAACTTGCGCCTGCCGGCGGATTGTTCGCCAAGATGCCCCAGAGCGTGCCCAGATACTTGGCGCTCAGCTTGCGTTCGGCGGCGACTTGCGCCACCGACTTGGCGCCGCTGGCGAGTGCGTCGCGCTGGTCGATCGTCGCTTCGAAATAAGGTTCCAGCGCCGCGCGGCCTTCGGCATCGCTGTAGCGGCCGTAGATGCCGCGAATCTCGGCCATTAGACCGTCGATCCAATCGCCGTCGTTGGTCGCCGGCGAGAAGCGGAATCCATCTGGTAGAAGCATCGCGTGCGCCGCGATTCCCTTGGCTGCATCGAGGTACTTAGTCAACAGCGCCGGGGACATCACCAGCGATTCGCCCGTGTTGGTGAAACCTTCACCGGCGGCGCCATCGACAGGAAATTCCTCGGCCGGGGACAGTGGAACGCTCGTCAGGTCGCGGACCGTGTTCGTATATTCGACGTTATTCAGGCGGCGCATCAAAACGCGGCCCGGATCGCCTGCCGACGCAAGAGCCTCGGTATGCAGATAGTTCTGGACCCACTTGCGCAGTTGCTGGCGCACTTCGGGCGATGGCTGGGGCGCATCTTTGGGGGGCATCTCGCCGTTATCCAGCATCTCGGCCACTTTGACCCACACGCGCGGCTCACGGCGTACTTCCGTGAGCGAGGCAAAGCGTTCGAGATCAAGCTCACCTTCGGCCGTGGCCGTGGAATGGCAATCCAGGCAGAACTGCTTGAGAACGACGTGCGTCGCCTCGCGGTATTCGTTCGCCAGCGCCGTGAAATCGACCTCCGCGGCGCGCGACCAACGGCTGGATACGGCCAGCAACGCCGCGACCGCCAGGCCGGTGTGCAGAGGTTTTTTTACAGCGAGGCGGGGGAGGGCAGGCGAGGGGCGTGCGATCGTGGTGTGCGTCATGATATCTCCATCCGCCTTTGGTGACTGCGGATATGTTCTTCCATTTCTTTGCAGGCTGCTTCTAATCGGCCGGCTGCCAGGTGATCGAGCAGGCGCTGATGCCCCTCGATGGCGCTCTTCCATTCGGCATGCTTGACGCTTTCGCGAAAGCGCTGAAAAAACGCAGCCAGCAAATCGTTAAACGCCAATAGCGGAGACAAGCCGCTCGATTCGACCAGGCGGCGATGAAAGGCGATGTCCAATTCGACCCACCGGGCCAGGTCCCGCTCGCGGCGCAGTTCGTTGACAATGCCGGCCAGGCTTTCATAGACCTTGGGGTCCTCTTGCATGCGCCGCATGACGTAGGGGAGCACGCCGGTTTCTATCAGGATGCGCGTCTCGATCAGTTGCACCGCGGGCGCCTGCTGCAAACCCGGGTGAAAGCCCAAATACGAGGTAACGCGATCGAGATCGACCTGGCCAACCGTGAGACCGACGCCTGGCTTCGAGGAGACGATCCCCAGAAATTCGAGCGCCTTCGTGGCCTCGCGCAGGCTCAAACGACTGACGCCCAGCTGCTCGGCCAGCGCCGTCTCTGTCGGCAGTCGATCGCCAGGCTGTAAGCGTTCGCTGGTGATATAGCTTGTCAGGTGCTCAGCCACGACATCGCGAATTTTGCGCTTGGGGAGAGCTTCAAGCATCAGGCGGGGGCTCCAGGCGGGGGCAGCCGGTGGCTGCGAGGAAACCAGCCATTAGATTATCTGATAATCATCGCGTGTCAACTTTTTGCTCGCTCGGCGTGGAATCTTTTCCCGCCCGTAGCCGCCAGACGCCGGTCTCCATACCTTCGGACCGACAGAGATTAAGAATTACGAATGACGCCCGGCTGTTGTCGTTTGTTGACTGCGGACAATGTCGAGCGCTTCTTCGAAATGACGTTGCAGCATGAGAAAGCGCCGCTTGTCCCCGCCGCGGTCGGGGTGCAGCGATTTGATTTTTCGCCGGTACGCTTGGGTCAGCTCGTCTTCGCTGCAGGGCCATTCCAAGCCAAAGACCGCCACGCAACGAGGAACCCGCGGGCGCGCCCATTCGGGCGTCCCCATGTCACGGTAAACGATTGTCGAGAGGGCTCTTCGCAGCGAAAGCAGGTACCGGCGAATATCGACGTAAGCGAAGACGTAGCCCAATACCGGCAATACCAAGACGACAGCCAGAAAGGCGACTACCGCGACGGTGTCGTAAGTATCAGGCCAGCGGTGCTGCACAGGATGGTTCATAGGGATTCGATTTATACCATCCGCAAGAGCGGTGGGGTTTACTAGCGGTGTGCGGGGGGCGGAAATCTGGTCCGAAAATCCCGCGAACGCCGGCGGCTTGCCGCGTCAAATCTTTGCACGCTGTGCCCCGTTCGGTTAGGCTATTGAGTCGAGACCCGCCGCGCCCTTGACGAGGCGCAACCCCGGCCAGTGCATTGCGCCGAACCAACCGTTTCCACGCCCGAACACTGAATATCAGGAGATCCGCCGTGAGTGAAAGTCCCGCCAGCGGCCTGTCGCGTCGCGAATTGTTGAAGACTACGGGGCGCGTGGCCGCCGCCACCGGTTTGGTCGGCATGATGGTGCCACACGTTCACGCCGCGGAAAGCAATACGATCCAGATCGCACTCGTTGGTTGCGGTGGTCGTGGGACGGGCGCAGCGGTCAATGCACTGTCGACGAAGTCGGGCCCCACAAAGATCGTGGCAATGGCCGACGTCTTCCCCAACAAATTGGAAGAGAGCCACAAGAACCTCAAGAGCCAGTTTGCCGACGGTCAGGAAGACAAGGTCGACGTGCCCGAGGATCGCAAGTTCATCAGCTTCGACGGCTACAAGCAAGCGATGGATTGCCTGCGTCCGGGCGACGTGGTGATCATGGCGACCCCGCCGGCCTTCCGCTGGGTGCATTTCGCCTATGCGATCGAGAAGGGCCTAAACGTCTTCATGGAGAAGCCGACCACGGTCGACGGACCCACGACGCGCAAGATGCTCGCCCTGGCCGATGCCTCTCAGAAGAAGAACTTGAAGGTCGGCGTCGGCCTGATGTGTCGCCATTGCGACGCGCGACAAGAGCTGCACGATCGGATCAAGAACGACGAGATCGGCGACATTATTCTGATGCGGGCCTATCGCGCCGCCGGACCGACTGGTCACGCCGTTGTGACGCCCAAGCCGGCCGATTTCTCCAGTGAGCTTTTGTACCAGATCAAGAACTTCCATGGCTTTTTGTGGGCCAGCGGCGGCGCCTTCAGCGATTTCTTGATCCACAACATTGACGAATGTTGCTGGATGAAGGACGCCTGGCCGGTCGAAGCCAAGGGCTTTGGCGGTCGCCACTACCGCGGCGACAGCATCGACCAGAACTTCGACACTTACACGACCGAGTACACGTTCGCCGATGGTTCGAAGTTGATGCTCGA
>CAMFLN010000372.1 GCA_945957305.1 uncultured Planctomycetaceae bacterium
CTCCTAGGTAGGCCGACCCTGCGATCACGAAACCGTCGTAGGTGGAGATCCCGTTGACGCCGACAAAGTTTGGAATCTTTCGCGCTGGGTCGAAACGCAGGTAATTGGCGACCGTCAGGAAATCCGGAAACTCGGGCTTCGGTTTGTCTTGTGGCGAAGGATCGCCGGTCAGCAATTGCAGCGAGCCGGCCGGATGTCCGCCGCCGGTGTGCGCCATCGACCGCAAGATCGTATATCGATCGGCGATCGCCGCGTGCCGGGGGAGCAGCTCGCCGAGCCGTAGTCCCGGAACCACGGTGTCGATCGTGCCGTAAGGGCCGCGAAAGTCGCTGCTCGACTCGGGCTTCGGATCGTAGGTTTCCAGATGGCTGGCGCCGCCGCGCAGCCACACGAGGATGAGCGCGGTGCGCGGATTCGTCGCGGATGAGCCCCCTTGTGCGCGCAACCGCAGCAAACCGGGGAGTGTCAAACTGCCCAGTCCCGTCAGACCGGCTCGGAGAAACTCGCGACGTTGCATGGGGCAGGGGGGCTCGGGCGAGGAAACGCTCAGGCAGCAGGCTTAATCATCTCACATTCAGCTTCGCTGTTCAAATCTTGGCCAATTACCGGTCACTGGTGCGGGGGCAGAAAGCCTCCACTGCTAGCGATGGCGTCAAGGTTTGCCTAGGCGGAACGGCCAAACTTGTCGGCACAATTCAAGTATGCGGAAAGGTTTATCGATACAGATTCCGGGCACATGCCCGGCGAGCGGTATTGCTGCGCGGCGATTTATTCGTAGGCGCGTCAGGCCGCGCGCCCCAGCGAACTTCTTCTCAGGGATGGGGGGCTGCGGCGATGCGCATCTGCATGTACACGGAAACGGCTCTCCCCGCGCTTGGCGGGCAGGAGATGGTCGTCGACGCACTCGCGCGGCAATATCAGGCGCTTGGTCACGAACCAGTGATTCTCGCCCCGCCCCCCCGTTATCTGAACATGGCGGACCATGAATTGCCTTACCCGGTCGTGCGGCATCCGCGATTCATCTCTACGCGGCATTTCATGGAATGGTACAAGCATTGGCTGCAGCGCGCCCATCGGCAACATGCGTTTGACTTGTTGCATTGCCACTCGGTCTATCCGTGCGGTTATTTGGCCGCGCTGTGCCAAGGGCGGTTGGGCATCCCTACGGTAATTACCAGCCACGGAGGGGACGTGCATCTTGCTGGGCGTCGGCTGTCAAAGCCGGGGCTGCGCGAGCGGTATGCCCAAAGTATCGCTGCGGCAGACTCGCTGATCGCGATCAGCCGCTTCACGCATGAAGGCTACCTGCAGCTATGCCCCACCGCGCGCAACATCGTGCCGATCCCCAACGGTGTACATCTCGAGACATTCGTGGCGCCTGCGCCCCGCCCTGCAGAGCTTCCTCACAGCATCGAGGCCGGAAACTACTTCCTGTTCATTGGCCGGCTGCATCCGCGCAAGGGCGTGGATGTCTTGCTCGAGGCGCTAGCCCAAATGCCGAGCCGGCGACGCGCAAAATTAGTGATCGCTGGTGACGGTGACGAGCGAGAATCGCTGGAACAGCAATGCCGTCGGCATGACTTGCAACAACAAGTACACTTCGTCGGCGCCGCGCGCGGGTCGGCCAAGGTCTGGCTGCTGCAAAACTCGCGCTTCGTCGTCGCGCCGTCGCGGACCTGGGAATCCTTTGGCCTGGTCGTCCTGGAAAGCTACGCCGCCGGCCGCCCCGTGATCGCCTCCGCACTGCCCGGCATGATGGACCTGGTCGAACCGGGCCGCACCGGTCTGGTCGTTCCTCCCGAAAATCCGGCGGCACTCGCTCAGTCGATCGACTTGTTACTCGCGGACGAGGCCACGACCGAACGGTATGGGATGCAAGCGCTCGCGGTCGCTGGCAGCTTCGACTGGCACTTGATCGCCGAGCGGCACCTGGAATTGTACGACCAACTGGTCGCTCGCCCGGCAGTCCGCAAAGCGGCTTGAAGCATTGGCCAGCCGGGAGAATTCGCTCCGCTTATGCGGCCGCGGGCAGCACCGTGGCGGCGCCGTCAGCATCCAGGAAACTGGCAATCGATTCCTGGCAACGCTGCCAATTACGCGGAGCCCAGCTGCGGTAAGCTGCTACGATCTCGGCGCGTTCGGCTAATGCCTGCGAGATGTAGCGGGCGATGACTTCATTGCGCTCGGGATAGCTCACGACCAGCCGGCTGTGCAGATACTCCGAGTCCTCGAACAGGTGCGAGTTCGGACCCAACAGGCACGGGACCCCCTCGGCCAGGCTTTCGAGCGGCACCATCGGACAACATTCCGAGAGCGTGACGTAGAGGTTCAAGTGCATGGAACGCAGAAACGCTGGCATTTCTTGCTGCGGAATCGGTTGCTGCCGAATCTCGGCCTGGATTCCCAACTCGCGCGTGAAATCAACAATCTGGCCCGTGGCGCCGGCCATGTGCACCACGGCGCCAGGGACTTCGGTCGTGGCGGCGAGCGTGGCGTAGGGCAGTTTTCGCCAAATCGATAGATTTACTGCGGTCAGGCCCAGGTGCGGCCCCCCTGCGAGCGGCGCCGAACTGGTTGTCGGCACCTTGTTGATCGCGTGAGCGAGGAATGCCGCGGGAATTCCCCGGCGGTTGAACACATCGGCCATGCCGGTCTTGGCAAAACCGATCTTGCGCACGCGCCCGGCGGCGACTAACTTTGTGAGGTCTACCAGCGAGTTCCAGCTGCGCTGGCTGGACATCATGAAGCTGTTGTACCAGGTGGCATAAACCGCGACTTTGCGACCGGCTCGTTCCAACGCTGACAAGAGGTGTAAGTACGTGCGCGGCATTTCGGCGAACACAAACCGGTCCACCCCGGTCTGCAGCAGCAGGTCGGCAACGCGCTCGGCCGAGTGCTTGGTCATGGCGTCGCCGACGCTCAGACAAGCGGGGAAGAGATTGGCCATCGAGCTGAAGACGCCGCGCCATTCCGGCTCGACCACGGCGACCGCCAGAGGCGACATCTTGCGCACGCGTTCGAGCCAGGCATGCTCGTCCAGGCCATGCAGCAAGTTTTTCGCGCGCCGGCGCTTCGCGATCATGCGGCCGAGAAATGACATCGTTTCCTGCCTCCGTGGCGAAGTTTCCCCTCTATTGGCCGGGTAGATGTAGCTGCCTGCTGGCAGTCGTGTCAAGACAAGCACGGCATGGCGACCTCGCCACAATCAGAAAACGGCCGAAAAACTGGCCACACCGCGGAACCTTGGTCGCACGAAATCGCCCTATTCCGGCGTGCGCCTGAGGCGGCGATCTTCGAGTTGCCACTCGGGCACTTCGAGCAATTCGACCGGGGGACCGTCCACTGCCAGGGCAACTTCCGCATCGGACAGTCGGTACACCAAGATCGAGTAACCGATTTCGTCGTCCGGTTCGCGCTGCCGCAAAAAGCTGGTTAATCGGCTCAGGCGCAAGGTCTCATACACTTTGAACATGTCTTGCCATTCGTTTTCCGGGGCATGCGAGTGCAGTTGCTCGAGCCCTGCAGGCGTCGAGGACATGGCCACGTAGGCATTCACGCTCTGCTGCAGATTTCGCAAACGCGACTCATATTCTTCATTCCATCGCCCGGCGTCGAGGAACATCACGGCGTCGAGCATTGTCGCGCTAATGATGTACGTACCGCCGGTCAACGGGCGAGGGGTGTGCGGCATCCAACGCATTGGAAACGAGGGCAGCCGCTGAATCTTGATGCCATAGTATTCGGGAGGGGGCGAACCGTAGAAAGAGAAGTACAGCCGCTGCGGATCGCGCGTATCCTCGGGATGAGCGTCGAGCCAGTTCTTCAATTCTTTGAGGTCCTGGCTCCAATCGAGAGAACTGTCCGCCAGGTGTTTGTAACCAAAGCGCGGCCCCCCCACGGTCCGATTGAAGTAAGCCAGGTAATGCGGCCAAAACCAGAGGGCTTCCGCGACCATGAGAATCAATGCCAGCGCGACGCAACCGCGTAAGGCTAGAGCGAAGAAACCTCGACCCGCCCAGAATCTGCTGAGTCGGCTTGCTGGGGCAACGGTCGCGGACATGCGCGGCGGACAAAGCCACCAGGCGCTCGCGCCCGCAAAAATCAAAAGGGGTGGATAAGTCGGCAACAAATGCCGGTGGCCAATGTTCAAATGACTTTTCAAGGCGAACAGCCAATAGATCACAAAGAGTGTCACAAGCGGCGTCAGCCGATACAGCAAGCCGGGCACGCTCCCCGTTTCCTCGGCAGCCACCGGCGCAGCGGGGCGGAAAGTCAACATTGCCGCCAGCGCCAGACCCAGCAAGGCGAACAATTCCAGCGGCGTCTTGACCAGCAGGCAAAACGGGAAAAACATCGGCCAGCCATACCGCCGGAATTCCCCGTTTAAGAAAGCATTGCGCGCCTCGGAGTGGTGCATGACGTGCGAAAAGCCATACAGATACGCCTCGGGCAACACCTGGTATTCGCGGGCCAGGCGGACGGCCGTGTTGATTTCCCACGTTTGACTCACCACATCGGTCCAGGCGAGCGGTTTCGACGGTTCGCCCCAGCGCGGGTTACACATGCTGTAACGAAATCCGTAAGCAGCCCAGATCGATACCAGCACCCCGGCGGCCAACACGACAGAAATTCCGGCAAATAGCAGCGCTTGGATGATGCGAAAACGAATGAGACGGATCTTGCGTCCCACCATCAAAGGCAACGGAGCATACCGGACGAGACGAACTGCGAGCATGATTGCCGCCATGGGCACAATCAGCGGAG
>CAMFLN010000373.1 GCA_945957305.1 uncultured Planctomycetaceae bacterium
GGTTGGCAAACTCTTCCATGAGCGCCTGTATTTCCCACTGCACTGGCCCGGTGACCAGGGCGTCAATCTCGGCCCGCGTCTTCCCCTGGCGCATGTAACCGACGAGGTCAGCACGGGGTTTGGTTCGATCGCGAAAGATGAACAGCTTTCCTTCGCGTTGATGCTCGGGCGAATCAAAGTGCCGGGACATCAGTGTGGGAAAATCGAGTTCCTGCTGCAGCCGCTGGGGATTGCTCGGCGCCATGCCGCGCACATATAAAAACGGGTGAGAAATCAGATATCGCCCGACGCGCAAGTAATCATTGCCCACGCCTTGAGGCCAGAAGTCGTTGTGCGAGCGCAACAGCAGCTTGGGCGTTTCGTATGAGCCGGCGCAGAGAACGACGCGCTGTGCGTACGCCGTGCGCTGCTGGCCCGTTGCGACGTCGAGATAACGAGCGCCCACCACGTGATTCTTGCGGTCGAACAACAGCTGGCTGACGACCGCGCGCGAGCGGACCGACGCGTTCGGGTAGCGCCCGCTGGCGATCAGTTCGGCCAGCCGATCTCCGGCGACAAACCGCGCGCCGAGGGGGCAATACTTGCAAGTGCCGGTCGTCATGCACTTGCGGTAGCGGGCCATCGGCATCGGCGCGTAACCGATTCCCAGCCGATCAAAGGCCGCGATCAGCGGTGCATCGGCCGCCGTGTGTTGATAGGGTGGCACCGGGTAAGGTTGCGAGCGCGGCGCCCAATTGTGCGGATCGCTTCCCGAAATGCTCAAGAATGATTCGGCCGCGCAATAGTGCGGCTCCAGATCCTCATAGCTCAGCGGCCAATCGGCGCCGCGACCGGTGCGACTGCGCAGCTCGAAATCCTCGGGCTTGAAGCGCAGTCCCCAACCTCCCCAATGCGTCGTCGTGCCACCGTAGCCCATGACACGCGATTCCTTGAATATCCAGGGCGTCGCTCCGGTGGATTGATTCTCGGTCTCGCTGTGTTGATCTCCGGGCAGGGGATAGTCATGGCAGTGGTCGTAGGGCGCGCGCTGGAACATCACATAGTCCCACCAGCCGCGTCGATCCTTTTGCCGTACGCTGGGTCCCGCCTCGAGGACGACGAGCGCATGGTTGGGATCGTGCGCGAGCAAGGTGTGGGCGATCGCCGTCGCCGCGACACCCGAGCCGATGATAAGCGTCTGATGCTCCACGATTAACGCTCCTTGAGGTCTGCCGCGCTCGTCTGCGGTAATGGTGCTTGAGTCGATGTGGGCAGAAAGCGATAGGGAGGCGTGACGGCGAATCGTGAACCGCTCACATAGCTGTTGTAGTTTCCTGCGCCATAGGTTTTGAATCCGCCCGCCGTCAGCCAGACCTGCATGAATTCTTCGACAACATATTGGCGAAAATGCGCCAAGCGCGTCCCTGGCTCTGCCGCGTGTGCGAAGAACAGCGGATGCCACAGTGACTCGCCGTAGAACTGGACGAGCTCAGCCAGAACCTCGAGCCCGGCCCGATATTCGGCCAGATAGCTCGGCTCGGTGGTGGTTCGGATCGTTACGAATTCCCGCCACTGGCTGTATTGATAGTCAGGATTGTCTCCCTCGGCGCCCCAGGTCCGCGCAATGGCCGCAAAGACGCGCCACAGCTGCTGCAATTCGTTGGCACTCAGCGTGCCTGGCGCGCCGCGCAGCATGGTTTCGGACACGGGGGTCGCAGCGACGGCGCCACCGATCATCGCGAGTTCTCCGTCAGGGAAAGTTTGCCGAGATAGCAGGTGGGCACGGGTGTGCCTATTACACGCGGATCTGTTCGAATCGTTCGAGTTTTTCGGTCAAGACCGTGCCATGCACCCGCTCGTGCTGCGAAAAGCCATCGAAGGGAATCAGTGCCGAAAAGTCGATGCCGGTGCCGTCGGCCACTTGCTGCACGCTGATCTGGAAGGTCTTGTAACCGGCGAAAACAAACTCCAGGTCTTGCAACTCGCGGTCCTGGCTGACGCGATAGGCGGTCGCCGAAGGACGGCCGTCAGGAAGCTGGAAGGCGACGATTTTCCAAAACGACCGGGGAATGAGCGCACCACGATAGGAAAAATCGTCGGCTGTAAAGAAGGGCCCGGTAAAGACACTGACTTTCATGTCGTCGTCGCGTGTATGGGTCAGGACATAGTTTTCCAAGCCCAGCCAAATTTGCTGGTTGACGACGGCCATTTGTGGACAGCAATTCGTGTAGTGGAAGGTGTCGATGTTCGCACGCTTCGACGTTGTGAGCGTGCCCCAGATGGGATCTTCGCGACGGACCATGTGTCCTTTATCCGCCTCGTTGTTGCTGTACAGATCGTTACCCCACTGGTCATCGCGGTCGAGACGACCGTCATACTTCCATTCCTGCACGCGCGGCAGCCTGCGCGACTGCGCCCCGTCGATGTTGCAGGCCGTCAGCATCGGCATGCGCCGTTCCTCGCTCATAATCACCGAAAAATGCTCGTACTTCAGCTCGAAACCCGTCCCGCCGCGACGCAAGAGTCGCATGCCGGAACTCGCCATGGGCAAGGGGATGGTGAATCCGGCCAGGAAGTCGGCGACGTAGCCGTTACGCCCGTCGAACGTCTCGGGCGGAGATACGCCATTTTGCGAGGCCTCGAGAGTCTCGGCAGCTGGGCCGCGCAGGCCAATCGATGCGAGAGTTTGCATGGTTTGCAGTGTGACGCCGCGACGCCAATCGGGCGGCGCTGCCGGCGACGCGACGCGCGCGGGCTGGGCGGGCGCTTCGGGGGCAACTCGCTCACGGGGCGGGGCGCTATCGTCGACGACCACGTTATAACGAGCGAGCAACTCTTGCAGTTTGGCAGAGGAGCGTCCGTCGGTTTCGTTGAGGATCTTTTCCAGGCGATGCCCCCAGTTTTCGCCGGGTGCCCCGCTCGCGGGCGAACGGCCACCGTAGTGCAGGCCGGCGACAACGCCTTGGGCCCCCAGCACCAACAGCGCCGAGCCGGAGCTGCCCCCCAGCGTCGTCGCGTCATGCGTAATCGTCCACGGCGCCACGGCCGTTGCTGCTGTCATCGGCGCGCCAGGCGCCACGCGCTTGTAGCCGAAGCTCGCGTGGAACAACTGGTCGAGCAGCGACGGTGCATATTGAAATGCCGGTGGCGCGCCGGGGTAACCAATTGTGAAGAGCGTCACGTTCGACGCGTCCCACAACGGAGGGCTCATTTGCAATCGCAGGGGAGTCTGCGGTTCATCTCTGCGGCCTGCAGGTTCCAACTCGATCAGGGCCAGGTCGAGCTTCGTGTGGTCGATTGCATAGGGGTCAATCGGCCGTGACCCCGCGAACAACACTCGCTTCAGGCTGCGGCGATTGAGCGAGATGCGGCCGCCGAACTCATGGCCGAAATCAATGGCCAGACCGTCGAACAGCTGCCAGGCGCCGTCGCCATTTTGCTGGGCGATCGCCTGCAGCACATGCCGGTTCGTCACGATAACGTCGGGACCAACCAGCATGCCCGTCCCCATGAACCCGCCGGCGATGCTGGGCACATCAATGCGACCGACGCACGCGATGGCGTTGCGCAGCTGATCTGCGCCACGGTTCATCGTGTCGGTCCAGGCGCCAAGGGGACTGCTGCGAAGGTCGGCCTCGCCCCCCGCGATCAAAAACGAGGGCCGAGATCCGTCGGTGCGCACGATCGCTTCCAACGCATTGACCGCCTCGGGCTTGGCCGATAAGGCGGCGGCGTCTCGCGCCTCGACCATCGCAATGGCGTCGTGCCCTCCCTGTACCGCGCGGTCCACCAGAGCGTCGCGTGCCGTGTTCGTGCCGAAGTACTTGCGCAGCAGCTCCTTGGTTTTTTCGCCTGAGTCGCGGGCGCGAGCGCGGACCTCGGCTGTGTCGAGCGCTTCGGCAACCATTTCAACCCCGCCACCAGGAGCGGCGCCTCGTAGCATCTGGGCGTAAGCAGTCAGTTGGTTTTGCGAGATGGGCATCGTGTACCTCGGGTCGATCGGTGTGAAACGCACGTAAGACGAACTGGGTGGGGGAATGTCCCTCGTTGTGACGACGGGCAGAACTGCACACCCGGTTCAACTGATTTCGTGCGTGGAGAGGTTGAGACGGAATTTATCAACGCGGTTACCTGGATCATTCACATGATCCGGGACGCAGTAGTATTTGCCCGCGATCGAATCGTCCGAGATTTCCAGCCGCAGGAAGCCGTGTCGGGTGTCGCAGTACGCTTCCAGAGTGGCATTCAACTCGCGCATTTCGAACGGCGTTCTGAGGGCGCGCCCGTTGACGCGGGCGACTTTATGCAAATTCGGATAACCGCCAGCGCCGGCCACGATGACCGGCACTTGGCGGCCGGAAAGCCGCCAGGTGAAACGCTGGTAGTTGTGCACGTGGCCGGTGAGAATCAAGTCGGGCGTGCGGCCCGTGTCGGCAATGGCTTGTTCGATACAGCGTTTGATGCGAGGGCTGCCACTGTGTTGTACGTCGGCGGAAAAGACAGGGTGGTGCACGGCCACGATGACCGGCAAACCGGCCGGGGCGGCGCGTAACTCGTCGGTGAACCACGCGGCCTGGTCGGGGCGGATTTCACCCCCTTCCGGCACGTTGGAATACAGGCCGATGAACGTAGCCAGCGGCGTCAAGAGAGTGAAATAAACATTGGGCTGCGTCATGCAATCGCGCGGAATTGTCTGCGAATCGGGGGACGGTCCTGGCGTCCGCGCGCAGAAGTTCGCCATGAAGGCCTGTAGCGATGGCACGCCGCGGTTGTACTC
>CAMFLN010000374.1 GCA_945957305.1 uncultured Planctomycetaceae bacterium
GTCCATAACCAAGGGAAGTAAGTGCATCTCGATCACGCGGCGGCAATCAAGATGTCAAATGATCAGTTTCCCACACTCCCCTTATTTCGGAGGGAATGCAGAACTGTAGTCTAATCGGACCCTCGCACTCACGCAACTCATTTGCGCCTGAACATGGGTCATAAATGCTATCAGTGAAAGCGCTTAAACATGTTTTGTTCACGCGAAACCTACTCCGATAGGGCGGGCTACCCCGTGAACCAGGGGATCGATTCGCACCCCCGGTTCGGGGGCACGCCGAGGTGCGTATTCCCGGCCGGCTCGACCCAGCCAGGGCGCCGTAGGGAATGCTGAAAACGCATCAGCCAGATTCGCTCGAAACGCTAGTATCAAAAGGCTTTGCGTTCGACGCGGAAACTTTGTGAAAAAAAACACGAATTCCGCCTCTGGACCGTTGACACTCCGATTTTTGCGGATTACAGTCCCGTTAAGTCCGATGTCCGCCGGTGTTTTGGGTCTGAAACCGGCGGCTGCAGAGAGCTGCTTTCCGCGCCGCGCGCAGGGTAAAACCCGCCGCGAGCGAGTAGCGCTTCTTCGGGGCCCTTGCTGGGTCCAATGTTTGACAGGCATGTTGAATTGGGTAAGTATTTTAGTTTTTTTACTTAGCACTTTCCGCCAACGCTGTTAGGCAGGACGGACGTGCACGAGAAACCACCTCAGGATCAGTCGCCGCTGGTGATTGGCTACCAGTGGGTAGGCCGGATCATGACCGTGGTGCTCGAGATGGTGATTCCGGGGGCAATTGGGCTGGGACTCGATAACTGGCTGGGGACGAAGGCGATCTTCACTCTCGCCGGTTTCGCATTGGGGGTCACGTTGGCCGTATGGCAGCTGATCCGCATGACCACGCCACCAAAGTCCCGGCGCGATTAGCTCGGCGTTGCTTGAAAAGTGGGGATACCGCGAGTCGTGAACCAGCGCAACACGTCTACGCCCGAGACGCTTGAGTTCAGTACGCTCGCGCATGCTGCGCACGTCTTCGCGCCGCTGGCTCTCTGCTACGTGCTCTTGGCGGGGCCCACCTTTTTTCTATCGGGTTCGCGGGGGCTGGTCGCAGCTGCCGTGGCTGCCCTGTTGTGTGTTTTCGCTTCGGTCGGCGCGAGTGCCGCGGCGTCGCTGTTGGCCGCTAGTGGCCAGGTCGTGGCTGCCACGATGTTGGCGATGTCTCTGCGGATGGCGCTGCCGCTGGTTTTCGTGGTCATCGTTTGCCGCAAGCCCGGTCCTTTGGTTGACGCGGGATTGGTCTATTACCTGCTTGGCTTTTATATGGTCGCCCTGCTGGCTGATACGTGGCACGCCGTCGGGCGTTTGGCCGCGATATCGAAAACGGCGGTGTCGAAAGCGACTGTTTCCAAAGCTGCTGTGTCGAGAGGAGCCTAACCGTGGCTGGCGGAAACGTCTTTGATCCTGGTCATCTCTTTGGTCACGTGCAGGACGCGGACCACATCGAGGTCTCGACCAAGGTCCATCCCGAAGGCAAGATCAAGCTGCCTCAGCTGATTCAAACCGACAAGCCGTTGTGGACCGGCAAGACCGGAGTCAAGCAGGTTGACGATATCCAGATCTTCGAGCCGCTGGAGCTGAAGTTCACCAAGTTCATGCTCCTCGAAGTGATCGCGGCTTTCATTATCGCTGTGGTCTTTATCCGCCTGGCGAACAAGATGTCGCACGGTGATCGTCCCAAGGGGCGGCTGTGGAACCTGCTCGAAGCCATGCTGCTGTATATCCGCGATGACGTGGCTCGGCCCGCCATTGGCGATCACGATGCCGATCGTTTCCTGCCGTTTCTTTGGACGATGTTTTTCTTCGTGCTGGGCTGCAACCTGCTGGGGCTGGTTCCCTGGGCTGGTTCGGCTACTGGGGCCTTGGCCACGACCGGGGCGCTGGCGCTGATTACCTTTGCCACGGTCGTCGGCTCGGGTATGTCGAAAATGGGGTTCGTCGGCTTCTTTAAATCGCAAGTGCCGCACATGGACCTGCCCGGCCCTCTGGCGGTGCTCTTGGTGCCAATGATCTTCGTGATCGAAATCATGGGTCTGTTGATCAAGCACTTTGTATTGGCCGTGCGTCTTTTGGCGAACATGATGGCGGGCCACCTGGTGCTGGCCGTGATCGTGGCCTTTATCGCCGCGAGCGCCTCTTCGCTGGCCTGGTGGGGCGTGATGCCGGCCAGCGTGTTTGGCGCGACGGCTTTGAATCTACTGGAGTTGTTTGTGGCCTTCTTGCAGGCCTACATCTTTACGTTCTTGTCCGCGTTGTTTATCGGCGCGGCAGTCCACCCGCACTAACGCGGCGCCGATTGCCGAGCGGAGCCCAGTCAATTTTTCAAGTAGCGAGTCAATTTTCGAAGAAGAAGGAGACGTGAGTCGTGAACAAATTTGTGAAGATTGCCATGTTGATGTTGGTGGTCCTGTTGGTGGCGACCCCTGCTTTCGCGCAGGACGGTGCCGGCGCTGCAGCGGCTCCTGCTAAGAGCGGTTTCAGCATCTACCTGGGTGGTGCGTTCGGCGCTGGCCTGGTGATCCTGGGCGCTGCCTTCGGCATCAGCCGCATCGGTTCGGCCGCCGTCGAGAGCATGTCGCGTCAGCCGGAAGTGGCGGGCAACATCCAGACGGCCATGATCATTTCGGCCGCTCTGATCGAAGGTGCCACGTTCTTCGGTCTGATCGTTTGTATGTTGTTCAACAACTAGTGCTTCGCCAGTGATCCCCCGCGAGGGGATCGAGGATGCATGCGATGAGCTTGTTACGAGTTGCACTGGTGTTTACGACCGGTCTGGCGGTGGCCTTGGCCCTGGGGTCGGGCACCGCATGGGCCGAGGATCATGGCGCCGCGGAGCACGCGGCGTCTGCGCATGACGGTGGGCACGGCGATGCCCACGACGAACATGCGGCAGGTGAAGGGCACGGCACGCCGCGTCCCTTGGTCTTCGATCCGGACTTGGCGATCTTTACGGTCATCATTTTCGCGATTTTGCTGGCTGTTTTGTGGAAGTTCGCTTGGGGGCCGATTTCGGCGGCGCTCGATCTTCGCGAGAAGAAGATCGCCGACAACATCGCGGCCGCCGAGCAGTTGAACCTGAACGCGCAGCAGATGCTGGCCGAGTACGAGGCGAAGCTGAACGCTGCCCGCGAAGAGGTGCGTGGCATCCTGGACGAAGCCCGGCGCGACGCCGAGCACACCGGCCAGGAGATCATTGCCAAGGCGCGGGCCGATGCGCAGGCGGAAACTCAACGCGGCAAGCACGAGATCGAAACGGCCACGGCCCAGGCGCTTAATGAGCTGGCGAAAACCAGCGCCAACCTGGCGGTGGACCTGGCCGGCCGTATCGTCAGCACCAAGCTGAACGCGGCCGATCACGCGCGACTGATTGAAGAGGCTCTGACTGCGTTCCCGAAAGGGGACCACAGCCGCAACTGATCGCTCGCGCGATCGTGCTGCTGCCGGTGGGATGCTGCCGGGTCGAAGTGAGTGCCGTCCGCTCGATTGGTTCGAGCGGTACGGCGAGTGGCGGACGACGGATTGTTTTTACTTTTGCTGAAGTGACCTATGTCGCAAAGCGCTGCACAGGCTGATACCGCCGAAACCACGGCCGATCCCGGCACACAACGCGTGGCAGGCGTGTACGCCAAGGCATTCCTGGCAGCGGTCGAGCAATCGGGCGCGGCCGAGGCGGCGGTCGGCGAGCTGGAAGCGATCAACGCCGAAGTGCTGCAAAAGTTTCCCCGCCTGGCTGTCGTCTTGGCCTCGCGGATTATCAGCGCCGACGAGAAAATCAAGATTGTCGAACGCACCTTCACAGGACGCGTGTCGCCCCTGGTCTTGAATTTCTTGAAAGTGCTGGCGCGGCACGAGCGTTTGGAAGCGCTGCGCGACATCGCCTATGCCGCGCGGGAGCAGTACAACGCGCTGCGCGGCCTGGTGCGTGTGGAAGTCGCTACGGCGACCCCCCTCACCGAAGCGTTGGCGGAGAAGATCAAACAACAATTGCGCGGCATGCTCGGCGGCGAGCCCGTGCTAGTGCCCAGTATCAAGCCCGAGCTGATCGGCGGCGTCGTCCTGCGAGTGGGCGACGCGGTGTACGACGGTTCGGTCGCTGCGCGGCTGTCGGACGTTCGCGGCCGCATTATCAACAGGAGTGTCCATGAAATTCAAAGCCGACGAGATCGCTTCAGTCATCCAGCAGGAAATTGAGCACTACGAGTCGCAGATCGACGTCCGTGAAGTCGGACGCGTTCTCGAGGTCGGCGACGGTATTGCGCGCGTCTATGGCCTCTCGGGCGTGATGGCCGGCGAAATGGTCGAGTTTCCCGGCGGTATCACCGGACTGGCCTTCAACCTCGAAGAGCACTCGGTCGGTGTCATCATTCTCGGTGACTACCTATCGATTAACGAAGGGGACGAGGTCAAGAGCACCGGCCGGCTGCTAAGCGTGCCGGTGGGCGACGCCCTGATCGGCCGCGTGGTCGATCCGCTGGGCAACCCCGTCGATGGCAAGGGGCCGATCGTCACCAGCGATCGCCGGCCCGTCGAGTTCATGGCTCCCGGCATCGCCCATCGCCAGCCGGTGCGCGAACCGCTGCAAACCGGCATCAAGGCCATCGACGCCATGACGCCGATCGGTCGCGGCCAACGCGAATTGATCATCGGCGACCGCAAGACGGGCAAGACCGCCATCGGCATCGACGCGATCATCAACCAGCGCAACAG
>CAMFLN010000375.1 GCA_945957305.1 uncultured Planctomycetaceae bacterium
GCCAACCTGGGGGCGCAGGACCGCTTCAACAGCCTCATCTTGAAAGTGGCCGAAGAAGAACACGTGCCGGTGATCAACCTGGTCAAGCACCTGCAGGACTCGGTCCCTGACTGGGACAAGGAAATGGTCGTCTTCTACGACGGCACCCACGTTACTGATACCGGCTCGAAGATCTACGCCGAATACATTGCCGAACAGCTGGAACCGCTGGTACGCGAGCATCTGGCCCAGCGCGAAAAGGCTGCCGAGAAGAGCGGGCAGCCGGCAGAGGGCAGCGGGCAGTGATCAAGCGCAGGGCAGTATTACTGATTTCCTGCTTGCACTGCTGCCGGTTTTACGCCCGACCGACAAATAAGTTTACCGGCGGCTGAATTGACGTAACATCTGATTTTGATGCGGGATAGGACAATCCCCGCAATCCTCAGCAAGGCCTGATCCATGAAGATTGCTTGCAAGCGGGCCGCTGGATCGCTATCACTCATTCACGATTGCTGATGCGTTGATGTGACCCGCGGGTCGCCTCAAAAGCCATCGGGCCAATCGCCTGCCAGAACCGGGTACCCGCCCTGGGTCACCCACCCACCAACGTGGCCGGCTTCCGCTGATCAAGGATCGGAAGCACCGGCCGTAAGCCGACGAGCTTCGACAAGTTCGCCGGTCCTGCCAACTGAGCGGAGGACGTTGCAGCCCCGGATTGGATGCAACTGACGTCGCGCGTTTTGTCGCGTTCACTGCGTGAATGCCCGTCACTCTTTGTGAGTGGTTTGGTGTTTTCGCTGTGATTGCACGAAATACGTGCGCCGGCGCCCTCTGCCACCAACACCTTGGAAACGGAGGTATCTCATGCGATCGACAAAGTCCCTGCTTCAAGCCCGCGCGGCGTTCACGCTCGTCGAGCTGCTGGTGGTGATCGCGATCATCGGAATTCTCATTGCGCTCTTGCTGCCGGCGGTTCAGGCGGCCCGCGAAGCGGCGCGAAAGTCGCAATGCAAGAACAACCTGAAGCAACTTGGCCTGGCGCTGCAAAACTTTGAATCTGCGCGCGGCGTGCTTCCCACCGGGGGCCAAGGCTCGAAACAAGTCCCTGGCAATCCCAACGCGTTTACCACCGCTTTCGACGTGCAGGGTGTGTTTGCCTACCTGCTGCCCTACATGGAGTTCACGCAGGGGGCCGACCTGATGAACTTGAATCGTCCTTACAACGATCCCGCCGCTCCGACCAACCAGGTCGCCGCCAAGGTTCAGCTCCCCTCGTTCCTCTGCCCCACGAATGGCATGTTCGAGGCCGACCCCGACGGTTACGGTCAGGCGGATTATGCTCCCACGGTGGGCACTTCGATCGATCCCAACACCGGGCTGGCCAACGGGGCGATGCAGGCGCCGGGCGCCCTGGGCATCGGCACCACGCGGATGGCACAGATCACTGACGGCACCAGTCAGACGATCGTGCTGGCCGAGGACAACCCCATCAACCATTACACCATTCTGCCGAACATGCAGTCCGGCAACCCCGACCCGATCGTCAGCGGCGCCACGCGAGCTTTTAATCGCTGGGCCGAGCCCGACAAGGCAATCAACGTTTCCGGACCTTCGAACAACAAGGCCGGCAGCTTGAAAAACTTCGTCAACAACAACGCGACGCCGACATTCGGCCCTGACGATTGCCCCTGGAAGAACGGAGATTGCGGGCCCAACGGCGAAATCTTCAGCTTGCACACCGGTGGCTCGCACGTGCTGCTCTGCGACGGCAGCGTCACCTTCCTGGCCGAGAATATCGACTTTCGCGTGATCCGCTGCTTGCTCACGCGTGAAGAGGGGGTCCCCGCTCCTTCGTTCCAGTAGTCACGCTCCGGCGGCTCCGCGGGGCGCATGGGACCTTTGCGCCTCGCGGGCTGACGGTCGTGTAACAAGCCTGCGGCAGAGCACACGAGCTGTTTTCGCGTACGCTGTTCGGAACGGCGAAGCCCCTGCTTACACGCAGAAAGGGGCAAACGTGAAATTTGCTTGCAATCTGCCCGAGAAGTCTGGGATACTCATGCATGCTCATTGATACGTGCCGGTCGGGCCTTTGTCGGCCTCGGTGTCGTGTCTTGAGCCCAGCCTGCCTGCACGCCGAACGTTCCTGAAATTCAGGCCCCCACCGTAGAAAACTGCCCGGCCTGTATGGGCTTTACCCGCCTTTAGCCACGCCCCTAGTACGTCGAGCTGACCACCGCGGAGCTTGGATGCTTCGCGGAGAAGCCGCCAGCGGAGGAGTTCGCATGCCCCGCTTCACGGACCACTTTATCAAACGACGCCGTCCCGCCGCGATCATCGCGGTGGTCACGTTGCTTTCTGTAGCCTTGGGAAGCGAGGTCACCGCCGACGAACCGCTGCACGAGCAGATCGATCGATTGATCGAAGCCGATCAGCTCATCCCCGTGGCGGCGCCGGCCCAGGACCTCGAATTCCTCCGTCGGGTGACCTTGGACCTGGTCGGGCGCACTCCTTCCACGGCTGAAGCCCGCGCCTTCATGGCCGACACCTCACCGGCAAAGCGTGCCGCCGTGATCGATCGATTGCTGGCTAGCCCCGAATACGCGCGACACATGGCGACCGTCTTTGACGTCGCATTTATGGAGCGTCGCCCGGAGAAAAGCGTGCCGGTGGCCGATTGGCAGCGTTACCTGTACGACTCGTTCGCAGCGAACAAGCCCTACGACCAACTGGTGCGCGAGATTTTGTCGGCCGACGGCGTCGAACCGGCCACGCGGGCCTCCGCGCGGTTCTACCTCGACCGCGAAGGGGAAGCGAACCTTTTGACGCGTGATGTCGGCCGCATCTTCCTGGGCATGGACCTGCAATGTGCGCAGTGCCACGACCATCCGTTGATTGCTGACTACTACCAGGCCGACTACCAGGGGTTGTACGCCTTTTTCAATCGAGGAGTGCTGTTCACCGACAAGGAGAAGAAGGTCAGCTTTGCCGAGAAAGCCGACGGCGACGTGAGCTACCAATCGGTGTTCGACGCTTCCCGCAAAGGTACGGCGCTTCCCAAGTTGCCCGGCGGCGAACCGATACCTGAGCCGACTTTCAACAAGGGGGAAGAGTACATCACGGCCCCTGCTGATGGAGTTCGACCGGTGCCGAAATACAGCCGGCGAGCGAGACTGCCGGAAGAGTTGACCGCCGGCAAGAACCGTTATTTCGATCGCGCGATCGCGAACCGCCTCTGGGCGCACATGATGGGACGCGGACTCGTGGATCCTGTCGATTTGCATCATGACGGCAATCCGCCGTCCCATCCGGCCGTGCTCACTTTGCTGGCTGATTCTTTCCGGGCCATGAAGTACGACATCCGAGCGATGCTCGCGCAGATCGCGCGGACGCGGACCTACGCTCGATCGATCGATTTGCCAACCGAGGTCCCCGCGCGCGGCCCTCAACTGGCCTCGCAAGTCACGACTTGGGAGGACGAGCGTGCGGCGCTAACTGCGCGGTACGACAATCTGCAAGACGCGGCGAGCAAGATCGGCGCCGAGCTCGCCACGGCCCGTCAGGAGGCCGCACCGGTTGCCGATGAGTTAGCGAAAGCTCGTGCCGCCGCTGGCGAAGCCAAGAAAAATGCCGACGCCGCTGCGGCAACGTTGGCGGCGGCGCAGCAGGCCCTGCCCGGCAAGCAAGATGCCGCGCGGCTCGTCAGTGAAGCCCATGCGAAAGCCGGCGAAGCGGCTGCAAAACTCCCCGACGACAAAGAAGTCGCCGAAGCCGCGGCCAAGCTCAAGGCACGTTCCGATCAGCTCATGGGAGAAGTCACAACTTTAACTAAAACCGTGACCGACGGTCCGGCTGCCGTCAAATCGACCGCCGATTTGCTGGCGACCGCCGATCAGGCGGTTACGGCACTGGAGAGCAAATTCACGCCGCTGCGGGCTCGTGAGGCGACCCTCACTGAGCAAGCCAAGAGTGCCGACGGGCAAGCGAAAGCGGCCTCGATCGTCCTGGCGGCACTGGTGAGCAAGGTTGAGGACGCGCAGGCGATCGTCAAGTATTCACAGGCCTTGGCGAATACGGAAAACTCGCGCGCGGAACTGGCCAGGGCCGAGATGGAATTTGCCCCTGCCCGCGACACATTGGCTAAACTTCAGGCCGAGATCGAAGTGGCCCAAAAAGCAAACGCCGCGGCGCAACAAGCTGCCACGACAGCGAGCGCCGCGGCCGACGAGGCGAGGAAAGCGCAAGCCGACCGCCAGTCGATTTTGGAAGCGCTGAACGAGGCACTGGCGAAAACTCAAATCGCGCAGCAAAAGCTCGCCGACTCGGCCGAGTTGTCGCAAGCTGTGACGGCGCTCAAGGGTAAAGCCGACGAAATTGCCGCAGCGGCCCAAGCTGCGGAGGCCAAAGTCACCGAACAGTCAGCAGTTGCCCAGGCGGCATCGACCCAAGTAACCGCGACCCAGCAAGCGGTCGATGCGGCTACTTTGCAGCGCACTCAATTTGCCGAGCAGTGCAAGCCTGCGGCGGCAGCGGTCGAGTCCGCACGGCAAAAAGCTGATGCGGAGGTGGCCGCGGCCCAACTCGCCCGCGATCGCGTTGTCGAGCGCGAGAGCGTGCGTTGTGCGGTCTCGACGCTGAAGCACCTGACACCCGAACAGTTTGCCTGGAGCGTCTTGCAGGCAGCCGGGGTTGTGGATCGCGAACGCGCCGCGGTCGAAGCCGAATGGGCGAAGAACCATCCGAATCCTGACGAAGCGGCCCAGGC
>CAMFLN010000376.1 GCA_945957305.1 uncultured Planctomycetaceae bacterium
GAACAGCGCTCGCTCCCCTTGGCCGGGGACGGGCGATTCGAACTGTTCAAATCCTCGAAGGCTTTTGACGGCCCCGTCCATCGTCGGCAGCACGGATTCGAGACGGGGAACGCGTAAGGGCCTCTTTTGGGCCATCCTGGTCGTGTGGCAACCGTGCTGGTCGAAAGTCGCCCATCTTGGCGTGTGACTTAAATGTTGAGGACGCTTTTTGCCAGGGCGCAATTTGCTTCACCTAGTCGCGGCATGCGCTATGCTTAACGGTGCGGCTGCTTGGTTTCCGTTCGTTGGTGTGGTCAGCCTAGGGGTGACGACGGGTTAATGCCTATCCAGGCAGTCCCGGCGCATGATATTCTCAATACTTTGCTCGTGGGTTATTCGGGGAAACGTTGACATATGTCTATCGCCCCTCACTCGCTTTGGTCGGAGCGATTTGAACAAATCGGCCGGCTCATCGAAGACAATACCGAGGCGTTGGCCGAACGCTGGGCTAAGCGAGCTCTTGAAGAACAGCCGGACGCACAGCCCGCACATCGCAAAGATCTGCGGAATCGCCTGCCCGATTTGCTGCGAGCGATGGGGCGTTCGTTAGCGACAGCGCACAATGCTGTCCCCGCGGCCCACACGATGTTGGCGCTGGAGCACGGCGAACAGCGCTGGCAACTCGGTTGGCGTTTGACCGAGGTCATTCGTGATTACCAGATCCTGCGCCTCGTCATTCTCGAATACTTGGACGAGATTCTCGACCAGCCGCTGCAAACCCGTGAAGTGATGGCCATCGGTTTGGCGTTGGACGAAGCCATTTCGGCCAGTGTCCTGGCGTACGTTGGCTTTCAGGAAGGACAATTGCGCGATTCAAACCGTCGCCTCACGGACTTTCTACCTGTCCTGGGGCATGAGTTGCGCAACCCTCTGGCCGCGATCGTCGCCGCGATGGACCTGGTACGCGCGTGCCAGCCGGTCGCTCCGCTGCTGACCGATGCGCACGACATCATCGAGCGCCAGGCCCGGCACCTGTCGAGGTTGCTGAACGATATCTCGGACGTCTCGCGCATCATGCGCGGGCAATTGGAATTATTGCCTGCGACGGTCGATTTGCGTGACGTGATTCAGCAGAGCGTGGAAGTGGTGCGTCCCTTGATTAGCGAGCGCGACCAAACGCTGCAAGTCACGGTCGCGGACGCGCCGCTGCAGATCCGGGGTGACGTGTCGCGCTTGCAGCAAGTGCTCACGAATTTGCTGCATAATGCAGCCAAGTACACCGATCCACACGGCCACATCGCGGTCGACGCGCGCCAGCGCGACGGACGTGTCGTGGTCAGCCTGCGCGACACTGGCGTCGGTATCTCGCCCGAGGTGTTGCCCCATATCTTTGAAATGTTTTCTCAAGCGCCGGAACACAAGCATCAGGGTTTGGGCATTGGACTGGCGCTGGTGCGAGCATTGGTCGAAGCGCAAGACGGTACGGTATCGGCCAGCAGTTCTGGGCCTGGTCAAGGGAGCGAGTTTACCATCGAATTCCCCATCGCGACGCTGGACGCGCCGCTCGTGACCGAATCGTCAACTCGACCGCCAGTACCTGCTGGCGAGGCGTATCGCATTTTGCTGGTCGACGATCATGTCGATAGTGCGCGTTCGCTGGCGGCGCTTCTGGCCCGACAGGGACACCAAGTCTGTTCCGCCCTGGATGGTCCTTCGGCCATCGCGACCGCTGGTACATTCCTGCCCGAGGCAGTGCTGATCGACATCGGACTGCCAGGGATGAACGGTTACGAGGTGGCCCAGGCCTTGCGGGCCGATGAGCGGTTCCGCGGCTGTCTGCTCATTGCGGTCACCGGGTATGGCAATGAAAGTGACCAGCAGCAGGCGATCGCGGCCGGCTTTGATCAACACCTGACCAAGCCTGTCAACCTGGAACAACTACTCGATGCGCTAAAGCCGTCAGCACGTCGCCTGTGACGCGCGCCATGCCGCGGCGTGAGCGATCCGCCAATCAGCCGTCATCTTCCGCAAGGGAAGAAAGTAGTTGCCGCAGCGTGTCGATGCTGGTTGGCTTGACCAGGTGATGGTTGAAGCCAGCTTCCATCGCTTGCCGCCGATCATCGTCCTGACCATATCCGGTCAGGGCGACAAGCGTCAGACGCGGCCGCTCGGCGCGCAACCGCCGAGCGACGTCGTAACCGCTCATTCCTGGCATCGCGATATCCAGGAAGACCAGGTCGAATTCGCGTTCAGCGACCATGGCCAGGGCTGTTGGCCCGTCGTTGGCTTGCGCCACCTCTTGCCCGATCGCTCGCAGCATCATGGCGAGCGTCTGCGCGGAAGCCCTCACGTCGTCCACGACCAAGATGCGATACGTCGGTAACGGCGCGAGAGATTGGGCGTCGCTGAGCGACCGGGTTGATTCGCCGTTGGCCGCGGCCACCGGAAGTGTGACTACGAACTCGCTGCCGCGACCGGGCCCGTCGCTCATGGCTTGCACGGTGCCACCATGTTCATGCACCAATTGACGGACCAAGGTCAAGCCGATTCCTAGGCCACCATGGGCTCGCTCCAGCGAGCCATCTCCTTGCCGAAACATTTCAAAGATAGTGTCGAGCATATGCCGTGGAATGCCGGCTCCATTATCGACGATGCGCGTCGTGATATGCCCATCAACTGCGTCGGCATGAATGCGGATAGCGCCCTGCTTGCCGGAGTATTTCACGGCGTTGTTGAGGATGTTACCGAAGATTTGCGTCAAGCGGGCAATGTCCCCTTCGACATTCAGCGGGTTGTCCGGGAGCTCCAGTGTCAATTGCTGTTTATTCGCTTCCAGCATCGGCTTGATCGATTCGATCGCTTCCCCGATTAATGTCTTCAAGTCGACCTGTTGCTTGACCAGATGGATCTTGCCGCTGGCAATGCGTGAGACGTCGAGCAGATCGTCGATCAGGCGAGTCATTTGCCGAACTTGACGCGTCATCAGGACGCGGAGTCGCTCGAGTTCGGCCGGGTTGTCCTGCACGAATGGCCACAGTTGCAGCGCGTAGCTTAAGGGCGACAAGGGATTTCGCAACTCGTGCGACAACGTAGCCAGGAACTCGTCTTTGCGGTGGGCCGCTTCTTCCAGCGCCCGGGCCTGGCGCATGAGCTGAATTTCCTGACGTTTGCGGTCCGAGATTTCCCGAAAGACCAGGACGGCCCCTGCGATCTGACCGAACGAGTTTTTAATCGGCGCGGCACTGTCGTCCAGCGGCCATTCGGTGCCGTCTTTGCCGATCAGGATCGTATGGTTGGCCAGCCCCACAATACGTCCTTCGCGCAAGGCGCGCTCGGTGGGACTTTCGACCGGCTGCCGCGTCTCTTCATTGACAATCTTGAAGACATCGGTCAACGGCCGTCCCAAGGCCTCACTCTCGCGCCAGCCCGTGAGTGCTTCAGCCACGGCGTTGAGCAGAATAATCTTGGATTGCCCGTCAGTGGCGATAACGCCGTCGCCAATGCTGATCAGCGTGGCTTGGAGCAGTTCACGCTGGCGATGGATTTCGCTTGCCGAGCGTTCCAACGATTGCACGTGGTGACGCACGATTTGCCATAGCGCCGCCAACGCGACTAGCCCGACGATCGTGGCCAGGATTGAATTAAATCGGGCCGAGCCATAGGTCGACCAATTCGTTTGTTCACGCTGGCGAAGTAGCGCTTCTTCCGCGACCTTCATTTCCGCCACTAGCGCCGTGATCTCGCGCATGTGCTGAAAGCCGACATCTTGCTCGACGGCCTCGCGGGCGCCTTCGAAGCCCTGGTCCCGATAGACATCGAGCACGCGGCGCATTTCAGTGAACTTGGCCGCGATAAGATCCTGCAGGCGGGTCAAACGCTCGTGCTGCGAGGGGTTGTCGGCAATGAGACGGCTGATTTCCTCGATCTGAGTATGCCAATCGGACTCAGCCGGTTCGAAGGGGGCCAGGTACTCGGGACGCCCGGTGATGATGTAACCGCGCTGTGCAGTCTCGGCGGCCGAAACTGTCGCCTGCAGCCCTTCGATGCCCGAAACAACTTCGTGCGAGTGCGCAACCCAAAAGGAATTGTGGTACAGCCAACTCAAGTCACGATACAGCACTCCGCCACCGACGACGAGCAAACCGGCGAAGACGCCAATCGCGATGACAATCCAGTTTTGTGTGGCCTTCCGCATGAGAACTTTTATCGCGTCATTGTCTCTCCATCTCCGCCGGAGATGAGTAGAGACACTAGATGGGAATTCACGGCTTCACGAAGCTCACGCCAGGTTGCTGTCGAAGCAGCGAGCGGTTTTCCAGCAAAAACCTATCACGAATGCGTTGCATTGCCAGACCCGTTGGCAATTAGCACGTGTTGCCTCAACTTCACTTTCGCGGGGGATATGTGCTCATGCGGTGGCTGGCTCGATCGGCATAGGCGGAGGTTGTCCCCCCAACGCTCCGTTCTCGCTGCGACCGGCGCGGACCAGCTCATGGATAAAGCGCAACTTGTCGAGCACAGCGGGTACAAATACCTCGGGCACAACGTCCAGCAAACCCATGCTGCGGTTAACTTCGTTCAGGGCAATGCCTAATTCTTGGTAACGGGCGACCATGGCGTCGACGTCCGCAGCGAGCGGTGCCGTTTCGCCGCCGAATCCCACATGATGGGCGGTATCCAGCCCGCTGATGATGTCCAAGTAAGCCGACCACGTCTCGGCGAAATCCTCCCACGGGTGCATCGAGGCATAGGCGCTAATAT
>CAMFLN010000377.1 GCA_945957305.1 uncultured Planctomycetaceae bacterium
GACTATTAGTGCGCAACACGCGGATGCGACTGGAGTAACAAGGGCCATGTGGCAGCGTATTCGCACTTTGATTGTCAAAGAGTTTCTGGCCGTATGGCGCGATCCTAAGAGTCGTATGATTTTGATCGTGCCGCCGCTGATTGAATTGTTGGTGTTCTCTTTCGCTGCGACACAGGAAGTCAAAGACGTCCGGATCGCGATCCTCAATCGCGACGTCGGGACCGCGGCGCGGGATTTTGTGTCGTTGTTCGAAGGTTCACCCAATTTTTCGGCCATCACGTATCTCGATGACGAACGGCAAATCGCCACGGCGATCGATTCGCGGAGTGCCCTGATGGTGGTGTATATCCGCGCCGATTTTTCGCGTGAAATAACCGCGGGGCGCCCGGCCAAGGTGCAAATACTGCTCGATGGCCGGCGCTCCAACGCCGCGCAAATCGTCGAAGGCTACACCAATGCGATCGTAGCTCGTTTCAACGAACAATTACTCGATGAACGCGGCACGTTGCCACCATCAACGGTCGTCATCGGCCGCCTGTGGTTCAACCCCAATCAAACGGTGACTTGGAACACCGTTCCCAGCCTGGTGGCCATCTTGACCACGGTGATGGGGCTACTGGTCACCGCCTTGTCGGTGGCCCGCGAACGCGAGCTGGGGACGTTCGAGCAATTGTTGGTCTCGCCGCTGGGGCCGCTGGAAATCATTGTTGGCAAGACCGTGCCGGCATTAATCCTCGGCATCGCGCAGGCGACGGCCATGATCATTGCCGGGCTGGTGGTGTTTCACGTCCCGCTCGAGGGGTCGCTTGTCCTGCTGTACGCCGGCATGGTCGTTTATCTCTTCGCCGTAATCGGCGTGGGGTTGTTTGTCTCGTCGCTGGCCAAAACTCAACAGCAGGCGATTCTCGGGGCGTTTGTTTTCATGGTGCCCGCGATGTCCTTGTCGGGCTTCGCCAGCCCGATCGAAAACATGCCCGACTGGTTGCAATACGCGACGCTGGCCAACCCGATTCGCTATTACATCGTGATCGTGAAGGGGGTGTTTTTGAAAAATGCACCCGCCGACGTGGTATTCGCCAACATGTGGCCCATGGCGATCATTGCCGTCGTCACTTTGTCGAGCGCGGCCTGGTTATTCCGCCATCGGATGGAATAAACCACTCCCCGGCTCTCGCCGACTGGGCGAAGTGTCCTCTTGCCCTTCCGCTCTGGACCCTTGTTCCCATGGGACGGCGCCAGGAGGTTTCGCGGTGTTAGTTCACAGAGCGATGGAGGGAGGTTTCCGCGCGACAGACGGCAGGGTATTTTTATGTCGGGTGCATCCCGCCAAGGCGGTTGATGGTCTGCGCCTCACCGTGACGTCTGAGGAAGGCAACAACGCGTGCAAAGTTCCTCGCTCAAACGAGGCGTAATCGATGGCACCGCACGAATCACCGGCATCTGCTCCTGCAGCGACCGCGACTGCGGCCGGCGACGGACACGCCAGTGATGCCGCGGCTCCGCTGCCTGCACCGGCCCCGCCCGCCCAGCAACCGGTCGCCAAGCCCTCTGGTCGCCGGCGTGCCCTAGGCGTCGGTTTAGCGATCACCGCGTTCCTGTTGGGTGGGTTTTATTTCTGGCCAACGGTCCGCCGCACGTTCAACACCGTCTCGACCTACGATGCCTATGTCAACGGGCATGTGACGATTGTGGCCGCGCGTGTCGCAGGCCAGGTCGAGTCGGTTCTTGTCGACGACAACAATCGAGTTCGCAAAGGGGACCTGCTGGTCAAGCTCGATCGTGAGCCGTATGAAGTCCAGGTGGCCCTCAAACGTGCCGCGTTGGAGAGTGCCGAAGCCGACATGGCGGCAACACAGGATCAGTTGCGCGGCACTGTCGCCCAAGCCCGCAGTAACCGCTTTCGGCTCGAACACGCGATGGATGACGTGCGCAATCAGTTGGCATTGCTGAAATCGAATGTCGCCCAAGTGAACGCCGAAAAGGCGAACCTGGAACTAGCCGAGCGCGATTTCGCCCGCGCCGAATCGTTGGTCGGACGGGGCGCGATCAGCAAACAGCAGTTCGACCAGGCGCAAGCTCAGCTCGATGTGGCCAAAAACCGCGTCACCAGCGCCGAGCAAGCCGTGCAGCAGACGCGCGCCAGCCTGGGGTTGCCGGCGAATAACGAAAACCCGCTCGACGTGCCTGCTGACTTGGAGCAGACGTTTTCCACGGTGCGCCAGGCGCTTTCGGATTTAATGCAAAGCGCGGCCCCGTTGGGATTTGTCCCCTCGACCTATGATGCCTCGCCCAAGAAGATGATCGAAGAGTTTTACAAGCTCGACCCGCAAGGGGACGTCGATCGCATCTACGCCAAACTGTTGGCCGAGGCGGCGCCGGTCAAGCAGGCCGCGGCCAAAGTGCACCAGGCCCAGGCCGACCTGGATCAGGCCTTGTTGAATCTGCGCTATTGCGATGTCGTGGCCGAAATCGACGGTGTCATCACGCGCCGCAACGCCAACCCAGGCAATAACATTCAAGCCGGACAGGCCTTGATGGCGATTCGCTCGCTGACGGAAATCTGGGTTGACGCCAACTTCAAGGAAACGCAGCTCTCCCGCCTCCGTATCGGTCAGCGCGTTGATCTCGAAGTCGACATGTACGGCAAGCGGCAGCGCTTCCAAGGGCATATCACGGGCTTCACGATGGGGACGGGCTCGACGCTCGCCCTGCTACCGCCGCAAAATGCGACCGGCAATTTCGTCAAGGTCGTGCAACGCCTGCCGGTGCGGATCGATCTCGACAATTACAACCCAGACGAGGATACGCTCTTCGTGGGATTGTCGGTGGTGCCCTATGTTCGCTACCAGGAAGAGCCGACGGGCGCGAATGCCGGAAAGCGGTTACAGGATCTAGCTCCGTCGGTCGCACCGTAGGAGGCGAGCCTGGACCATGAGCAGTACCGCCGCCGTGGCGCCGCCGGCGATCGCAGCGCGATCGATCAACCCTTGGGTAATTGCTGCCGCCGTCGTAGTGCCGACGTTCATGGAGGTGCTGGACACGACGATTGCCAACGTCGCCCTGCGCTACATCGCCGGAGGATTGTCGGCTGCGGTCATCGACAGCGAATGGGTCATCACCAGTTATTTGGCCGCCAATGCGATTGTCCTGCCACTCTCCGGCTGGCTGGCAGCGCATTTGGGGCGGCGCAATTACTTCTTGCTGTCGATTGCGATCTTTACGATCAGCTCGGGCTTGTGCGGCATGTCGACCAGCCTCACTCAGTTGATCGTTTTCCGCGTGCTCCAGGGTTTAGCCGGCGGCGGATTGCAACCCTGCACGCAGGGAGTTTTGCTCGATACGTTTCCGCCCGAAAAGCAGGGCGCCGCCATGACCGTCTTTGGCATCGCGGCGTTGATCGCGCCCATTCTCGGTCCCACGCTGGGGGGCTATATCACGGACAATTATTCGTGGCGCTGGATTTTCTACATCAACGTGCCGATGGGCGTCGTGGCCTTGGCCGCGTCCTATTACCTGCTTGAAGATCCGGATTATCTAAAACGCGAGCGTGCGGAACTGCTGCGCAGACCCGTGCATTTCGACACGTGGGGACTGGTGCTGCTGGCCACGGTCATGATCTCGTGGGAAGTGGTCCTGAGCAAAGGGCAGCAGTGGGACTGGTTCGGCGATCCCTTCGGGCGTGTGCAGACATTGACCGTGTTATTTGTCGGGTCGCTTGTCGGACTAATCTACCACGAGCTGCGCATTGCGAGTCCGGTGGTCGACCTGCGACCACTGGCGGATCGCAATTTCGCGGTCGCGTCGCTCGTGATTTTTTGCGCTTTCGGGGTACTGTACGCAATCAGCACCTCTCTGCCCGGCCTGTTGCAATCCTTGTTCGGCTATGACGCGACTAGCTCGGGCCTGGTGATGTCGCCGTCGGGCTTTTTTTCGGTCATGCTGTTGCCCATCGTGGGTCTCGCGCTCGGACGTGGGGTCGACGCACGGTGGCTGATCATCACCGGTTTGCTGGTCATGGGGGCCGGCTGCTACTGGATGGCGATCATGAATTTGCAGATCAGCCCCTTTCAAGTCGTCTGGCCGCGTGTTGTGACGATTAGCGGATTGTCGCTGATTTTCGCGCCGATCAGCGTGGCTGCGTATATGTACACGCCGCAGCACTTGCGCGGCGCCGCGGTCGGTTTGTTCAGCTTGCTGCGCAACGAAGGGGGGAGCGTCGGCACATCGCTCGCGCAGACGATACACGAGCGACGCGACCAGTTTCATGCCCTGCGGCTGGGCGAGTCACTCGATCCCTTCAATCCCGCGGTGCGCGACTTCACGGATCGAGCCCAAGCGTACTTTCTGCAACAAACCGGCGATCCCGAGGCCTCGCAAGAGATGGCCGTGGAAATGCTCGCGTTGTTGCGCGAGCAGCAATCTTCGGCACTGGCTTACTTCGACGTTTTTTGGCTTGCCGGAGTCTTAGCGCTGGTGCTCGTGGTTTTTGTCTTCTTCATGAAGCGCTCAGTCGCGGAGAAAGGGGCGCACCTCGCCGCTGAGTAGAATCGTCGTGGGGCGCTCGCAATGCTGCCCGCTGCCAAACGGTTGGCTGTCGCGCCGTTCAATCCTGCGGCGTCGTCGACTTTTCCGATCGTGATGACAAGGTGACCGTCAAGGTAGGTGCACTTTGGCGATCCTACGGAGACGCGCCGTGCCACTCATGCCGGCTTTGGCGAATCGCCGAGTAATGCTGATAGC
>CAMFLN010000378.1 GCA_945957305.1 uncultured Planctomycetaceae bacterium
TCGTGCGCGTCGTGGCCGTGTCCATGAGGATCGTGCGAATAAGCGTCGCCCAAATGACTGGCGTCGTGCATCGTTGGTAACTCCGCAAAAAATTCAACAGCCGGCAAGCGGCAGGCTTAGAACAAATACAACAACGGGAACAGGAAGATCCACACCAGGTCGACGAAGTGCCAGTAGAGACCGATATTCTCGATCGCCGCGGCCCGCGTCACGTCGAGCGTGGCCGTCAGCATCAAGGCAAAGGCGATCAAGCCCACCAGGACGTGCACCGCGTGAAAGCCAGTCAACAGGAAGTAGGTGCTGGCCCACATGTTGCCGCCGGGGATCACGATCGGCAGGCGGAAGGATTCGATCGTCTCGCGGACATATTCCACCTTGTCGCTACCGGCGTGCGACAGGGGGAGCTTGACCCAGGGATGCCCTTCGGAAAGCGTCTCGGGATGGGCGTGAGCGCTCGTGTGCTCTCCTTCGAGGGTGGGCGGGGGCATGATGTCATCGGCCATACGTTGCAAGGTGACCAGGTTGGTCGAGCCGAAGTCGTCCTTCATTTGCTTAGCCAACGCCAGCCGGTCAGCTTCTTCCTCCGAGATTGCCTCGGTCGGGATTTTGGCCAGCGGCTCGATGATCGATTGCAGCTTGAGTCGCACGGCCGAACCGTAGTCGAGGTCGGCCCGCTCGTGGATGCGGCTGCGCGGCATCGCCGGATAAATGCCGTGCGAAAACTTGGCATTGTATTCGTACAGCTTGACGCCGAGGAACACGCATCCCAGCGCGAGCGTCAGCGCCAACCAGGCCTTGGCCAGGCCCGCCTTGTTGGCCCGCGCACACTCCAAGGCCAACACCACGGTCACGCTGGAGCAAATCAGCACGAACGTATTGAAGGCCCCGATCGGCTCGGACAAATGCACATCGTGTGTGGCAGGCCAGTTGGGCGCGCCGAAGCGTACCACGATGTACACGCCGATTAGCGCGGCGAAAAACATGATCTCGGTCGACAAGAACAGCCACATGAAGAGCTTGCCGTTATTGAGCGGCAAGCCCGGCTGATATTGCAACTTGAGATGATGAGCAGGCCCATGATGGGCGTCAGCGACTGTAGCCATTGCAGTAGGTCAACTCACAATGCGGCAGGATAATAACAACAACACGAGAATGGTCGGCAGATACACGAGCGAAGCCCGCAACAAGGTGCGAGCCGACCGCTCGTCCAAGCGCCAGGCGAACCAGGCGGCGGCGGCCAGCTGCAGCAAGCCCAACAACAGCGCGGCCACGAAGTAGCCCATGCCGGCCCAACGAATCACCGCCGGCAGGACACTCACCGGCAAAAGCACGAGTGCGCCGATCACGGCCTGCAGTCCGGCGCGGCGACCGCTGGGGTCGACGACCGTGAGCATGCGGCAGCCGGCGGCGGCGTATTCCTCGCGATACATCCAGGCAATCGCCATGAAGTGCGGGAATTGCCAGATGAACACAATCAAAAACAACGTCGCTGCCGACAGGCCCAAGTGCCCCCCCACTGCGGTCCAACCCATCAGGATCGGCATCGCTCCGGCCACGGCGCCCACGGCGGTGTTATGCACCGTGCGCGACTTGAGCGGTGTGTAGAAACAGACGTAGGCGGCCCACGTGGCAAAGCCGAGTAGTGCGGTGAGAGCGTTGACCTGCACAGCCAGCAGGGTCAGCCCGGCGATGGTCGTGACCACGCCGAACACAATCGATTCGAGCGACGAAAGCCGACCGGCGGGCAGCGGACGCTCGGCGGTGCGGATCATGCGTGCGTCGGAATAACGTTCGATCCACTGGTTCCAGGCGCTTGCGCCGGCGGCGACCAAAGCCGTGCCGACCAAGGCATAGGCCAGCACCTGCCAGTCGGGCGAGCCCCAACTGGCCATCGATGCAGCGACGGTTGCGGTCACCAGTTCCATGACCACGATCTTCGGCTTGGTCAATTCGACATAGTCGCGCAAGCGGGACAAGACCTTCACACGCGGCACGCTGGCTGTGGGAGAAGCGGCGACAATGCTCATGCCAACACCTCCATGCCAACCAGCCGCTGCGGGGCGCGCGACGGGGTGGCCGCGAGCAGCAACGAGCGGAGTGCGATGAGCAGCGACGTTACCAGGATCAGCGAGCCGGTCGCAACATGCCCGGTGGTCACCCAGGCCTGCGTGCGACTTTCTTGTGTGACAACATATTCCTGCGCCCACGAGTAACGAGCGAACAAAGCCGACGGCCAGCCGTAGTTCACCACCCAGGCGCCCGTTCCCAGCCCGAGCTGCACGATCAGCAAGGCTGCCAAGGCGAGCGCGGGAACCAACAGGAACGAGTCATGCGAGAATGAACGCGACGCACGTGCCGCGAGCATGAAGACATGGGCCGCCAGGGCAGCGGCCATGAACAGATGCAACCAGACGGCGGCGCGAAACGTCGAAGCGTCGACCACGGGGCGCACATGACGCAGCTGCGAGCCGAGCACGAGTTGCACATATGCCAGGGCGACCGTCAAAAAGGCCAATCGTTGGAATCGTCCTGCCGCACGCCCACGAACTGGGTCGCGCAATTCCTCCGCGCCCTCCAGCCACCGCGGCGAGGTCCACACCGCGAGCGCCACGGTCAGCGAGAAAAATGCCGGCCCGACGCAGCCGTGAATCTGGGCGAGCAAACGCTGATCGAGCAGCACCCGCAATCCGCCCAGTGCCCCTTGACCGATCACCAGCGCCAGGGCGCCCAGGCTGGCCCAGCGGAGCCAGGTCCGCTGGTCGCAGCGAAATGCTGTGACAACAAACAGAATCGTCAGCATGCCGACCAGCGCGCCGAACAAGCGATGGCCATGCTCAATGAACAAGTCCCATGGGCCGGCGATCCAAGTCTGCCAGGGGTAGAGGAACAAGTTGTAGCCGTAGGTCGACGGCCAGTCGGGCACCGCCATCCCCGCCTCGTATGTCGTCACCAATCCGCCGACCCAAATCAAGGGAAAGGTCGCGCACACCAGCAACACGGCCGCGCGATGCGGCCATGGGCTGTTCGCCGGTGCGTGGGGCGCCCCGGCGGTTTCACGATTTGTGTGCGCTCGCTCCACGTTTTAGTGTCCGTGTCCGTGGTCAGCCGACGGGTCGTACCCTTCCGGCGGCGGTTGAGTTTGCGGGTAGTAGTCGATGTCGACTTCCGGCGAGCCGTATTCGTACGGACCGCGATAGACAATCGGTTGCGCGTCGAAGTTGCCGTGCCCCGGCGGGCTGGGGGCAAACCATTCGAGGCTGTTCGCGTGCCAAGGATTTCGCCCACACTTCGGGCCGAAGAAGATGCTGTAGAAGAAGTTCACCGCGAAGATGATCTGCGCGGCACCCATCCCTAAGGCACAGATTGTCATGAACTCGTTCATCGGCTGCAGATGGCGGAACGTCACATAGTGATACGGATCGGCCAAACGCCGCGGGAAGCCGCCAGCCCCCAGGATGTGCATCGTATAGAAAGTGCCGTTGAAGAAGATGAACGACAGGAAGAAGTGCACCTTCCCCCAGAACTCGTTCATCATGCGGCCGAACATCTTGGGGAACCAGAAGTAGATGCCCCCGAAAACGCCGAACGCCGTACCACCAAAGAGCACGTAGTGAATGTGGCCGACGATGAAATACGTGTCGTGAATGAAAATGTCGACGGGCGTAGCAGCCATGAAAATGCCCGACAGACCGCCGATGATGAACATCGACACGAATCCCAATGCGAAGAGCATCGGCGTCGTGAATTGAATACGCGCTCCCCAGATTGTGCCGAGCCAGTTAAAGACTTTCACGGCGCTAGGCAGCGCGATCATCATGGTCGAGACCATGAACGTCATGCCCAGGTAGGGGTTCATGCCGGACATGAACATGTGGTGCCCCCACACGATGAAGCCGAGCCCCGCGATGCCGGAAATCGAGTACACCATCGGCTTGTAGCCGAAGAGCGGCTTGCGCGCGAAGCACGCAATAATGTCCGACACCATACCCATCGCCGGCAGGATCATGATGTACACGGCCGGGTGCGAGTAGAACCAGAACAAGTGCTGCCACAGCAAAACCTGGCCGCCGCCGGCGCCGGCCGAGGCGTTGTTCACAACCAGTCCTTCGGGAATGAAGAAGCCCGTGCCGATCGTGCGGTCAGCCAATTGCATAAAGAGCGCGGCCGTAAGCACCGGCAAGGCGAAGGCTTGCAGAATGGCCGTGATGAACATGCCCCAGATCGTCATTGGCATGCGGAACATCGTCATCCCGGGCGCACGCATCTGAATGATGGTGGTCATATAGTTGACCGAGCCCATCATCGAGGAGATCCCGACAAAGATCAGCCCCATGAGCCACAGGGTCTGGCCGGATTGACTGCCGGGCGCGGCGCCCCACACGGCGGACAAAGTCGGATAGCCCGTCCAGCCCGACGATGCGGCGCCACCGGCGACGAAGAAGCTGGCCGTCATCAGGATGAAGGCCGGCCACATGAACCAATAGCTGAGCATGTTCAGCGTGGGAAACGCCATGTCGTCCGCTCCGATCATGAGCGGAATCAGGAAGTTGCCGAACGCACCGGCCAAGATCGGGATGATGACAAAGAAGATCATCACCGAGGCGTGCATCGTGAAGAGCATCGTGTAGAACTCGGGCGAGATCTGCCCTCCTTCGGCCGAGAACAGCATACGGCCCACGACGGGCATCTCGGACCAGGGCCAGGCGAGTTGCCAGCGAACGGCCAGCGCCAGCAGTCCT
>CAMFLN010000379.1 GCA_945957305.1 uncultured Planctomycetaceae bacterium
CCGTGATCGCGACGCGGTGCGGGCCAGCCTGCAGCCGGGCGACTTTATCGAAATCTTCGTCGACGCTCCCATCGAAGTCTGCGAAGCCCGCGACCCGAAGGGGCTCTACAAGAAGGCCCGCGCCGGCGAGTTGAAGGGCTTCACCGGGATCGATGATCCGTACGAAGCGCCGCAGAGCCCGGAACTGACACTCGACGCTGGCAAGAAGGACGCCGAGACGTTGGCCAACGAGGTCGTGGCGTACCTGGAAAAATCCGGCAAGCTGGGCTAAAGGATCGGCAATCGCCGCCAGAATTCGATTTCTGGATCGTAAGCGTTGTGATTACGGGTGGCATGGCCTCGCTCGTCGTCGCCGTGTCAATCGGCGTGTCGTTTTCTTGCGCCTTGTCGCACAGGCATGCTCACGCGAGCCTGAGCATGGCGCCCCCGTTTCGAAGCATTACACGGCTCGGTGGGGATTATGCGATGCGGACTCTACTTGGTTTGCTCATCCCTGGGATTCTTCTTCCGGCAACACACGTGCTCGCCGAGCAACCGGATCTCAAGAACCTGCGATTGAATCAAATACAGGTTGTCGGGACGCATAACAGTTATCACGTTCGCCCACCGGCCGGTATCTTGAAAGCGGCCATCGCGGTCCGCAAAGATGCGCAAGAGTGGGACTACACCCGGCAACCTCTCGATCAGCAGTTGGAGCAGGGGATTCGCAATTTCGAGTTGGACCTGAACCTGTCGGACAAGGGCTGGCAGGTGATGCACGTGCCCGGTTTCGACGCGGGTTCGACCGTGCCCACGTTTGCCGACGCTTTGGCCCTCGTCAGCCGTTGGTCGCAAGCCCATCCTCGGCACATTCCCATTTCACTGTTGTTGGAGCTGAAAGAAGAAGGATTTCAGCTCAGCCGGGCGTACCGCCGTCCGGAAGCGAAAGATGTATTGCAACTGGACGAACAGATCCGCGCGGCCATTCCCGTCGAGCGTCTGCTTACTCCGGATGATGTGCGCGGCAAGCATCAAACATTGTGGGAAGCCGTGCACCAAAACCAGTGGCCGACCTTGTCCGCGGCGGCCGGCAAGATCTTTGTCGTTCTGCATGAAAACGGCGCGAATCGCGCCGCTTACCTCCAAGGGCATCCCGCGCTCGAAGGGCGCGCCATGTTCGTCGAATCCGACCTCGAGCAGCCACACTCGGCCGTACTGATTCGCAACGACCCCACAGACCCGCAGATCGCTCCGCTGGCGAAGGCCGGCTACTTGATTCGCACGCGCGTCGACGCGCAGCGCAGCGAGCGCCCGGAACGGCGCGAAAAGGGGCTCGCCAGCGGCGCTCACGTGCTGACAACCGATTATCCGCGTGGCGAGTTCGCAGCGGACCGCGCGTTCAGCCTGCCCGGGGGAGCGGTCGCGCGCACCAACCCTGTCACGGGGCCAACCGGTGAGCGCACCAGCGACGTTAAAGAACCACTCCCCAAGGAATAGCGAGCACACGGCCGAGGGCAGTACGCAGTACGGAAGTAATACATCCTGCGAGCTCAGTCGCAGCTTCCTTAGACTGCTTTGGGGTTGCTGCCGGTATAGGTCGTGGGTGTGTTGATCGCAAGCGCCGGCGAGCTTTCCGCCACCCCGTCATCTTCGATCGCGGGCGTGACCAGCGCCGGATGGCTGGCCAGGTAGTTGCGTACAAAGACGAGCGTGTCTTCGATCACGTCGGCCTGCAACAGCAGCAGGTCGCCTGGTCGAAGCGATTGGAGCGCGAACTCGACGGCCAGGTTGGCGCCTTGAAATCCTTCGATCTCTTTGACGCGCGTGCCCCCAGTTAACCCGTCGCGCAGCAATTGCATGATCTCGCCATCGGCGCGGCCGCGCTTGTACTGATCTTCATAGAGCACGACGCGATCGAAGGCTTCGGCCAGGATCTGTCCTTGGCGAATCATATCTTCGTTGCGCCGGTCCCCGGCCGCTGAATAGACCACGGCGCGACGCTCGTGCGGAAACGCCGCGATCGCTTCGATCAAAGCCGCCAGAGCGGAAACGTTGTGCCCGTAATCCATGATCACGGTGGCGCCACCGACCGAGACGACGTTGAATCGGCCCGGCACCATGTCGGCTTCACTGCTGAAACTCTGCATACCGGCACGAATGTCGTCGAGCGAGATTCCCAAGCCCCAGGCCGCGGCGGCCGAAGCCAGGGCGTTCTCGATCATGAAACCGACGCGGCCTTGCCGGGTGACCGGAATGTCCGCCAGCGGCAATTGCAATTCGACCGTCTCGCCGGTGGCCAGCACGAGGTTTTTGTCGGCCACATAGGCCACACGATTTCCCTGCACGCGATGAGCGGCCATGACCGGGTGAGCTGGATCCTGGGCGAAGAAAATTACTCCGCCGCGGCAATGCTTGGCCATGGCTGCGGTGTATGGATCGTCAGCTTTCAACACGGCGTAACCTTCCGGCGTGACGACGTCGACGGCCGTGCGCTTGACCAGCGCCATGTCCTCGAGCGTGTCGATGCCGGCGATGCCCAGGTGATCTCCTTCGCCGATATTCGTCACGACAGCGACATCACATTGATCGAAGCCCAGACCTTCGCGTAACACGCCGCCGCGAGCGATTTCGAGGACGGCCGCTTCGACCTTGGGGTTGGCCAACACGGTACGCGCACTTTGCGGTCCGCTGCAATCGCCCGACTCGATGCGGCGGCGATCGATGTAGATCCCCTCGGTGCACGTCATGCCCACGTGGCGTCCGATCGACTGCAGAATGTGAGCGATGCAGCGCGTGGTGGTCGTCTTGCCATTGGTGCCGGTCACCGCCGCTAACGGGATGCGACCGTTCTCGCCGGGACCGAACAGCGTGGAGACAATGGCGTCCCCGACGGGGCGCGCCTTGCCGGCCGACGGTTCGATGTGCATGCGCAAGCCAGGTCCGGCGTTGACCTCGACGATCACGCCCCCTTGCTCTTCGAGCGGCCGGCCAATGTCGGTGGCCACGATGTCGATGCCCGCCACGTCCAAGCCGATGACGCGCGCGGCCTCGATGGCGCGAGCCGTCACCTGCGGGTGAACGCGATCCGTGACGTCCGCTGCGGTTCCACCAGTGCTCAGATTGGCATTGCGGCGAATCAACACTTGCATGTTCTGCGGCGGGATCGCCTCGGGAGATAGCCCTTGCTCGGCGAGCACAGCCAGGCCGATGGCGTCGATACGAATTTTGCTCAGTGCCGTGGCATGGTCGTCACCGCGGCGCGGGTCGCTGTTCGCCAGTTCCACGAGTTCGGCCACGGTATGCTTCCCATCGCCGACGACTTGGGCCGGTTCGCGGCGGGCCGCGGCAATCAGCTTGCCACCGATCACCAGCAAGCGGTAGTCATCGCCTGGGGCAAAACTTTCGACCAGCACGGTCGATTCTTCGGCGCGGGCCGCCTCGTAGGCTTTTAGCACCTGCTCGCGGGAAGTTAAATTCGTCGTGACGCCACGCCCCTGGTTGCCGTATTGAGGCTTGACCACGACCGCGCCGCCAATTTCCTGCGCCGCCAGCCAGGCGTCCTCGGCGTCCTCCACCGTGCGACCGTTGGGAGCGGGCACGCCGACAGTGCGTAACAAACGGCGGGTCAGCTCTTTGTCCTGGGCAATCGTCTCGGCGATCGCGCTGGTCTGATCGGTTTCCGCGGTCCACACGCGCCGTGCCCGGCACCCCCAGCCGAGTTGCACCAGGCTGCCGGTATTGAGTCGCGAGGTGGGAATTCCTCGCGCGTGCGCGGCATCGACGATCGACCGGGTGCTCGGCCCGAGTTGCACTTCATGCAGCAGCGAACGCAGGCGATCGACCTCTGCCTGCACATCGAACGGATGATCGTGCACAGCGGCCAAAAACAAACGATGTGCGGTCTCGAGCGCGGACCGGCCCAAGGCTTCTTCACGATAGCGGACAATGACGCGATAAACGCCCGGCTCCGAGGTTTCGCGGGCCTTGCCAAAGCCGACTTGCGAACCGGCCAGGCACTGCAATTCGATCGCCAGGTGTTCGAGGATGTGCGCGGGGTAAGTCCCGTCGATCAAACGCTTGAAAAACCCGCCCCGCTCGCCAACGCTGCAACGATGCTCGACCAAAGACGGCATCCAGCTCATCAACCGGTCATTGAAACCAGGCAACGAATCCGACGGGGAGTCCTTGAAGGGTCCCAGATCGACAATCGCCTCTAAAACCGGGAACGATGCCCAAATGTTCGGACCACGCAACGCGAAGACCTTGCGGATTTCCATAACTCGCTTTCAGCCTGTCCTCTGCACGTCGCGGCGCGACAAACGCCGACTCGGTTGATACATGCAGTGGTTCATGTTGGATGTCTGTTTTTGGTCGCGGACGAAGACGATTTCACAAGCGACGATTCAAAAGCGCGGGGTGTTCAAGTGCGCAGGCAGGACGCGTTCGACGCAGACGCCGGATGACGCTGTGCGGTATGTCACGGGGGGTGCAGGCTGAAAGCGGCGCATGCGGGCCGCCTGCCGATCCTCAATCAAGGTGTTTGCTCGGGCGGATTTCGGTGGGCCTCGTTGAGCCCGAGCTCTTATGTCAGCCGCCTTCAACTCGGGTAGGTGTGCTCTTGGTCAATCCTATCGCTCGGCCCTAGGCGAAAGCAAGAATGTCGCAAGCAATTCCGTTCGGAGCAATGCCAATCGTAAAAAGCAGCCTCGTCCTACTGCTACAACCATTCCAAAACCCCAAAAACTGGCCCTTGGGCCCCC
>CAMFLN010000380.1 GCA_945957305.1 uncultured Planctomycetaceae bacterium
GAGATTCCTCTACGTCTCGTGGGCTCGGAGATGTGTATAAGAGACAGGTGATTGCTAGCATTTGCATTCGCTGTCCGGCCAGACCCCGATCGCCAGTCAGCAGCTAGCTGGTAGGGTGCTACCCGCAAAAATCTCGTTGACACTGGCTTGCCGACCCCTTATCGTGCCAAAACATGCATAACACGTACTTCTTTTGATTGTTTCCATGCGACTTGCCTTGCTCACCGACTATGCGTTGCGAACCTTGATTTACCTGACCGGTAAACCAGGGAGGGCCAATATCCAGGAAGTGGCCGATTTCTACCGCATTTCACCCCATCACGTGGCCAAGGTCGTGCACCGGCTCTCACGGCTGGGCTACGTACGCAGCATCCGTGGCATCGGGGGCGGAATCGAGATGGCCCGCGCCGCCGACGACATCCGGGTCGGCGAGGTCATCGTGGCGTTCGAAGGGAATATGCACCTGCTCGAATGCGTGGGCACGCCCAAGGTGTGCGTTATCCAGCCCCACTGCCGCCTGCGCGAAGTGCTGGCCGAAGCGGAACGTTTGCAGCGCGACTACCTGGACGGCGTTCGACTGTCTGACATTGTCCAACCCGGAGGCCAACTAGCCGACCTGCCACTGTATGAACTTCGCTGAGCAGCGTACTGCGATCAGCGATTGCTCCCCTTAAACCTGCCCGAATTCGTGCGGCCGTCACACTGCCGCATCCCGCCTGTCGTGTTCCCACCTGTCCTTCTGGAGGTGTCCGATGTTGTATCGCCTACGTTGGCTATTGTGTTTTGCCGCGATGACGCCGCTCGTTATTGCCGGCTTGTCGTATCAATGCGGCGCGGCAAGTCCGGCAGAGGATGCCGGCCTGGAACGCGCTCGACAAACAACGCGCATGCTCGACGATCTGTACAAGACGGCCGTGGTACTGATTACGCAACACTATGTCGAAGCGGATTCGGACCTGCCGGCTGGCTCGGCCGCGATCGCTTTGTTCGACGCCATGAAGCAGAAAGGCTGGCACGAAGTGCGGCTGCTCGATGCCACGGGCCAACCGATCGAAGAGAAAAACGCCCCGCAGGACGAATTCGAATCCGCGGCAGTAAGGGAACTGCTGGCCGGTAAATCGTGGCATGAGGAGGTCATTACGCGCGATGGCAATCGTTATTTGCGGGCCGCGACGCCCATTCCCGTGGTTCTGGCCAAATGCACGATGTGCCACGATCACTACAAGGAAGCCAAGCCAAATCAACCGATCGGCGCTTTGAGCTACACGCTGCGCATCGAATAGCTGGCAGGCAGAAGAGCGGCGCGGGGGCGCGCCACGCGAACGCGCAGACTGGGTTAGCGAAAATAATTCAGAAAGCGAGTGACGAGCGAAGGTTGTTCCGGCTCGTGACCGGTTTTAGCGTATACGCGCCACGCCCCCACGTCGTTTCCAAAATCCTTGCCCGAGACTTTCTTCATCGAGGCCATGGCCCGATGTTGCAACGCCACGTCAGGATCCTCAAGCGCATCGCCAAGCGCAGGAACAGCTCCGGCGCTGGCGGTTTGGCCCATGGCGCGTGCCGCGGCGAGGCGCACGTCGATGTCCGCGTCATCCTTGAGCGTTTGCGCCAGCGCTTGCGTAGCGATATCGCCTCCTTGATTGCCCAGCCCTTCACAGGCGGCGATGCGCACGTCGCGCTCGGGATCGTGCAAGCCTGCGGTCAGCATCGACTGCGATTTTTCAGTGGGAAAGTGTCCTAAGGTGCGCAAGATCTGCGCACGTACGACGGCGTCTTTTTCGTGGGCGATGCCCTGGGCCAATTCGCCAGCGACCTGCACCTGCAATTCTGGCGTCATTTTTTTGGATTTGGCGCTCAGCTCGCGCAGCTGTTCCATCTTGTCGCGCGGCGTCACGACCTTTGGTCCGTGCTCTTCCTCTTTTTTGCCCCCCAGCCAGGTCGGCCATTTCGGGGCGCGTGTCTGCGCGCAGCCTACCGCCAGCGAAAACACGAGCAGTAGCGCCAGCGAGTGCCTGCCGTACACGTTGCGCATGCGGACTGAACCGTCGGGTGAACTCGGGGCAGAAAACCCCCTGGGACGAAAGGAGCCGGACTATACACACCTGCCGGGATAGAGCCAAGACGATTCCTGCCAGATGGGCCTGCGCTAGTTTTTCTCCCCCCGGGCCGGCAGTCAGTGTTCAAACCGTGCTAGCAGGCGTGGCGTCGTTTCGCCCCCGGGCGACCCCGTCCCAGCCAGATTTTCCGCCCCCTTGATCCAGGGCGGCGTTGACCGCAGGGGGATGATCCTCCTACGATCTGGCCCCTTAAGGCCGTTCCCGGCGGAGGCTGGTGCGGAGGGGCCGCCCCGGAGCACACTTCGTCCGGCGATCTGCTACCGTAGTATTGGGTGGCCAGGAAACAACCACCGGGCCTCATTTTGCAGGAAGGCGGTCGATGCCGCTGGGGCGCTCGTAACCATCCTGAACACTCGTGCAGAGAACTGCATGCATTTCGCGCCTGATGTAATTCGCACCTATGGCCGCTTGTTCGTCGCCGTGGCAGCGTTGGCCTGCCTCACCGCGCCGGTCTACGCGCTTGATCAAATCGTGCTGCGCAAGGACCAACGCGAACATGAGGTCGCAGGGCGTGTGCTGGTCGAAGCGGAAGATGGCGGGCTGTTGCTAATGGCGCCCGACGGAGTCCTGTGGACCGTGCCCCCCGAGGAGTTGGTTTCGCATAAGGAAACCGACGAAGCTTTCAAACCGCTGGCGATGAACGAGTTGTCCGCGCGGTTGCTCGCTGAATTGCCCAGCGGCTTCGAAGTGCATACGACGAAACATTACCTGATCGCCTACAACACTTCCAAAGCGTACGCCCAGTGGTGCGGCGCGCTGTTCGAACGACTGTTCAACGCCTTTACGAACTATTGGACTCGTCAAGGTTTCGAACTGCGCACGCCGGAGTTTCCGCTGGTGGCGGTCGTGTTTGCGGATCAGGCCTCTTACGCGCGCTTCGCTCACAGCGAATTGGGAGACGCCTCGTCGTCGATCATCGGTTATTACAGCCTGGCCACGAATCGCATGACGATGTACGACTTGACCGGGGTGCAAAGTTTGCGCGCCGCAGGCGATCGTCGTGGCTCGCCGGCGCAGATCAATCAAATGCTGTCGCGGCCAGATGCCGAGCGAACCGTGGCGACCGTGATTCACGAGGCAACACATCAGATCGCGTTCAACTGCGGTCTGCAGACGCGTTACGCGGATATTCCGCTTTGGATCAGCGAAGGCATTGCCGTCTATTTCGAAACACCTGACCTGTCGAGCCCTAAGGGTTGGCGCAACTTTGGCTCAATCAATCCATCGCGGCTGGCCGCGTTCAGCCAATATGCGGAACGTCGCCCGGTCGACAGTTTGCAAACGCTGATCGCGGACGACGCGCGTTTTCGCGACACGTCAAAAGCCGTCGACGCGTATGCCGAAGCGTGGGCGCTCAACTACTTTTTAATTCACCAGCGCCCCAAGCAGTATCGGGCTTATCTGCAGGTTCTCGCCGAGAAGAAGCAACTAATTTGGGATAATCCGGCCGAACGGCTGGCCGAATTCACGGCCGCGTTCGGCGAGTTGGCCACGCTCGAAACCGAGTTCCAGCGGTACATGGCCAAAATGCTGCGCTGAGGGGACGATGCTGCGCTATGCGGACGGGCAAGAGGTCGCCCTCGGAGATGAGGTCGACTTCGATGGTGAGCCGGGCCACGTCATTGCGATCCACGAGCACGAGAGCGATTTTCAGGCTCTTGGCATGTCCGAGCCCGTGGTCGGTTTTAAGACGCCAACGTACCCCGAAATCTATCATGCGCCGGCCGATCCCGGCTGGGACGGGATTGTTCTGATCAGGCGTCTGGGCCTGCGACATTCGCAGTGATTCTTGCCCTCGCTTCGTGTCTTGCCGCTGCTTGCCCTGGCGCATGTTGTATGCACAATAGGGGCAGCCGAGGTGGAATCTGCCCCGCCCCTCGCATCCTCGGCCCCGCCAGTTCTCTCGCCGACTTCAAAATCCTTCCTCAGGACCCTCACGATGAAGCGTTCGATTCTGTTCTTGTTGGCACTAACAGTGAGCACGCAGTTGGGGGCCGCGCCGGTCACGCGTGTGACAAACGATTGGCCGGCCTGGCGCGGTCAACAGCGGACCGGCATCTCGCGCGAGCATGGCTTGCTCAAGGAGTGGCCCGAGGGAGGGCCCAAGCTCGCCTGGCAAACTGCGGGGCTGGGCGTCGGCTTTTCCACGCCCGCCGTGGCTGACGGACGAGTCTTCGTGATGGGGAATCGCGAGGGGCAGGAAGTCGTGCTCGCGCTGAGCGCACGCGACAGCGGCAAGGAACTCTGGTCCGCCACGATTGGTCCCGTGCGCCATGAAGGGGCTGGTTACCCCGGCCCGCGCTCGACGCCGACCGTCGACGGTGACCACGTGTATGTGCTGGGGATCAACGGCGATTTGCTCTGCCTGAATGCCAAAACCGGGGCCGGTGTCTGGCGACGTAACCTGGTCAGTGAATTCAACGGCGGAATTCCCAACTGGGGCTATAGCGAGTCCGTGCTGGTCGATGGCCCCTGGGTTCTCTGCACTCCAGGGGGCGGCGAGGCCACGATTGCAGCACTCGACAAAACCAATGGTCAGACGGTGTGGACATCCAAAGTTGGCGACGGCGCCGGCTACAGTTCGATCATCAAGGCCGAGATCGGCGGAGTGCCACAGTAC
>CAMFLN010000381.1 GCA_945957305.1 uncultured Planctomycetaceae bacterium
GAATACTTGAATATTGAACGATGCGATGCGAATCGTGCCGGCGCCGGCTGGACCGCCCGCGGGCGCGGGCCCTGGCGGGGGAGGCAACGGCACGACATCCGACGCTTGTTGCACGGGTGCCTCGAGCGGCGCCCCACGGCGTGTGACGTAGACCTTATCCAGGCCATGCACTTCAAAATTCTTTTGGAACCAGACGCCGCCGGCGACCAGTCCCGCCAGAATGGCATAAGTCATTAACTTGCGCGGCACGGGCCCCTCCCTGGGCAAGCTCAGATGGGAAAATCCACCGCTGGGCACGAGCGCAATCACCAGGCTCGCCATGCGGGGTGGGGGAGGATAGCCAAAGCCGGCGAATCGCTCCAGGGCAGTTGTCCGCCCCTTCTGCTAGCGTCCGCCAGAACCACTCCAAGAACGGTCCGCAAGTTATATTTGGCATGCTGTCACGGTCATTACCGAGGACCAGCACCAATTGCTGCTGGCTGTGAAGGTGCGCATGTCCCAACTCGAATCGATTCTCTTCTTTGTTACACCAGCCCTCTCCGCGTTGATTGGCTATGGCGTCGGTCGCTGGGGGCTGCGGCGCGGCTGGTCCGTGGCACGCGCGCAATTCGTGGCATCTGCGGGCTGCTTTCTGGCAACTCTGACAGTTTTCTTTGTCATCGAGTTTCGCGCCATCATCGCTGCCCAGCGTGGCGTCGCCGCCGCTCTTGAAGGGGGGGCCATGACTGCTGCCGTACTGTCACTGGCTTGCGTGCCGCTGGCTCCGATCCCCGCCTTCATTGGCAGTCATCTGGCCTTCCGAATGGCGGCAAACCGCGACGACGTGTAAACAGCCGCTGACGGAAGGATTCTGCCACGAGCGGAAATAGCGACATGATTCCCAGTGTGCGAAAGCCTTCGCCGTTCACCATACGGCGTTTTTTAGCCGCTCAGGTCGATCGACCCTTCTCGTATCCCGAGGTGGGCTGCACGCAACAAGAGCCCTCATCGCGTTACAGCGTCGATCGAAACCGTGTCTTACTAGGTCGCGGAAGAGAGACTTTCTCCGCGGCGTGCGCCGCGCTGCGCCGCTGGGCGATGTTTCGGCTCGGCTGGGTCGAACTACATCATCAAAACCCGTCGATCGCCGCGGGCGGCGTCGTAGCGATCCTGGTGCGCGCCAATGCCCTCTGGTGGCTGAACGCCGCAAGGATCGTGTACGTGAGCGAACTGCCTGAGGGTGGCCGCGAATTCGCCTTCGCCTACGGCACTCTTCATGAACATGCGGAGCAAGGAGAAGAGCGCTTCGCCGTCAGCAGGGATGCCGACGACAATGTCTGGTACGAGATCCTCGCCGCCTCGCGACCCGGCCATTGGTTCGGCTGGGCCGGCTATCCGCTGGTGCGCCGCTTGCAGCGCCGCTTTGCCGGCGATTCTTTGCAAGCCATGGTTCGTGCGGTGGAGAAGGATAGTGGCCAGAGGGCAGCAGGCAGAGGGCAGTGAAGAAATACGTCGCCGGTAGTTCGTAGTCAGCGACGCGAAAGCACACTTACCACTGCCACGGGCATTTAGCGTGCCCGGCACGGCCCTTCCCGGAGAGGTCACTCAGCAGTGGGCATACGGCTGTGATCGTCTGACAGCGCCGGGTGCCTGGCATTCGCTCGCCGGGTGCCATGCTCACGCTCGCGTGAGCATGTGCTTCTAGAGGTAGGCGCACCCTTGGCGCACTTCGGCATGGCCACGGCGAGCGTGGCCATGGCACCCCAAGCCGACAATCAAAGTGCCCGACAATCGGATAGGTGATGCCTAAGTAGACCAGTAACCCGGCGGTGAAGTTCAGACGGCCGTGCTCTCTGGTACTGGCTGCGAGAAACGTTACCCTTGGCACTATGTCGAATGCTGCCGCATCCAAACCTCGCCTGTCGTCACTGGACCAGTTCCGCGGTTACACCGTTGTGGGGATGGTCTTTGTCAATTTCGTCGGCGCATATGCTGCGATGCCGTTTCTGCTGAAGCATCACAATACGTTTTGCAGCTATGCCGACACGATTATGCCGCAGTTCTTTTTCGCAGTTGGCTTCGCTTTCCGGCTCACGTTCGGACGCCGCGCTGCCACCGCGGGGACATGGTCAGCCTATGGACATGTCGTGCGTCGCTTTCTCGGATTGGCGCTCGTGGCGATCGTGATCGAACATCTGCAACCCCGCGCTCCCAATTGGGCAGGGCTAGTGGCCATGGGGCCGTGGGAGCTGTTTCGCGAGCCGTTGACCCGTTCCTGGTTCGGCAGCCCGCTGATGCACATCGCCGTCACGTCGTTATGGATTACGCCCGTCATTCGCGCGGGCGCGGGCGTGCGCATAGCCTACATGCTGGCCTCGGTTGTTCTGCAAATGGCCTTGTCGCACTGGTTCTATTTCGAATGGGTCTACCACCGCGGGGTGGACGGTGGGCCGCTCGGTTTCCTCACCTGGTCGATTCCCACAATCGTCGGCACGCTGGCGTGCGACGCGGTCTCACAGCCCACGGGCCCGCGCACAGGACGAGTCTTTGCCTGGGCCGGGCTGCTCATGGCGCTGGGCTACCTGATGTCGTGCTTGACGACATTGTACAACGTGCCGGCCGATCACCCGGCGGCTGCAAGCCAGGAGCAGACCGCGCACGATCCCGTATTGCCGGATGGCGCACGCTGGCGCGATTGGTCGTGGGATTGGGCGGAACCCCCCTTTGTCGCGCCGCCCGATCACGGGCAGCGCAAACACAACTATTGGATGATGAGCCAGCGCGCGGCCACTCCCTCGTACCACACTTTTGCAGCCGGATTCGCCTTGGCCGTCTACGGATTGTTCTACCTGGCGTGCGATCGCTGGGGTTGGAAACTGGGACTGTTTCGTACCTTCGGTTCCAACGCCCTCGTGGCTTTTATCGTGCACAATCTGGTCGGCAACGCGGTCGAACCCTTCGTGCCTCGCGATGCGCCGCTATGGTATGTCACCGCGGGATTCCTGGTCTACTTCGGCATCATCTATCTGATTGTCCGGCACCTTGAGAAGAACAACATCTATTTGAAGTTGTAAGGGGCGAGAGCAATTGTCGGCTTGGGGTGCCATGGCCAAGCTCGCCGTGGCCATGCCGAAGTGCGCCAAGGGGACATCTACCTTTAGGAAGCACATGCTCACGCGAGCGTGAGCATGGCACCCCGCCAGGCACCCGGCGCTGTCAGACGATCACAGCCGTATGCCCACTGCTGAGCGGCATCTCCTGGAAGCGCCGCGGCGGGCACGGCGGCTAAATGGCCGTGGCAGTGGTAAGTGTGCTTTCGCGTCGCTGACTACGAACTACCGGCTGCTTGTTTCTTCATTGCCCTCTGCCTGCTGCCCTCTGCCCGCTATTTATCGTTGCGAGCGTAGCAGCCGGCCAAAGCGCTCGCGTCCGAACTCGGGCACGAATTGCGCGTTCTCGAACGCCATGCGCCCGCCGACGAGTACCTGTCGCACGACACCGTCCGATCGTTTGACCATCCGCATAGCGCCGTGCAGCCGGTCGTCGTAGTGTTCGACCGGGGGGCCCAGCCCGGTGCGCAGTTTTTGGGGGTCGACAACCACGACGTCAGCCCGCGCGCCGGGGCGCACGAACCCGGCGTCCAATCCCAGCCACTCGGCCGATTGTCCGGTCAGCTTGTGAATGGCCTTTTCGATCGTCATGAGTTGCGGGTTCAAGAGCACTTGCTGCAACATTTGCAAACCGCCGTCCTGGAACGCCATGTTGCGGGCATGCGCCCCGGAGTCGTTGAAGCCGGGCAGCGTCGTATCGTGGGCGAACAAGAACTGCCGCGGCTTGGCGCGGTCGTTCGTGACCACGGTTTTCCAACGGATGGCCGTATCGTGTTCGGCCAGCAAGTCCATGAAGTAGTCGAGCGGTTCGCTGCCCGCAGCCCGCGCCAACTCGCCGAACGATTTGCCTTCCTGTCCGGGGATGGGCGAGGAGACGATCCACATGTCGTCGAGATCACGGTGAAACACGCGTGCGTGCCGGCTTTCCCATTCACGGCGGAAGTCGCGGCGAAACGCACTGTCGGCGAACATGCGGCGGCGCTCTTCGCTCGTGGCGCTGATGGCATTGACGCCGGTGGAAAATTCCTCGAACAGCGGCGTATGCACGCCATCGCAGTAGTTCAGGAAGGGTTCGGCCAAGGCCTGCCAACGGATGTTGGCCCGGAACAGTTTGTTGAACACAGTTCCGCCGATGGTCGCGATCTTGTAGATGCTACGATTGGTTTTTACATCCATCGCGGCCACGATGGTCGTTCGCAAAGGCTTTCGTCCCAGGCCCGTGCTTAACATGCCCAGCGTGGCGACGGTGCTTTTGGTCAAAGCGTTGGGCGTAGCTTGCAAGACGCGGTCGCGCTTACGCACCGGCTCGGCCAGGGCGCGATACTCGTTCGGATGCGCATGTTGAGACGGCACGGAAATGCCGCGGAACGGCTCGCCATCCAACCGGTGCCAGGGAAGCATGTCGATCGACAGGCCGAGATAACCTTCGTCGAGCGCTTCATCGACGATCCCTTGCATCTGGCGAACTTCTTGCGCTTCGGCTTTGGCGACGCTCAGGCTGCGCTCCATCCCCATCACGTGCGCCCGAATGTTCGAGTGTCCGATGAGCGACGCGACATTGGGACCCAGCGGCAATTGGTCCAGATGCTGGTAATACTCGCGGACGCCGTTCCAGGGAATCGTGTCCCCGAGCCAGCGGGC
>CAMFLN010000382.1 GCA_945957305.1 uncultured Planctomycetaceae bacterium
GCTGGTCGAAGGTTGCACGGTCAGCGGCATCAGCGACGCGGCCATCTATGTCGGCAGCAGCCGCGACATCGTTGTCCGCAACAACGAAGTCTTCAATAACGTGGCCGGCATCGAAATCGAGAATTGCACGGCCGCATTGGTGACCAACAACAGCGCTCATCACAACACGGCAGGCATCCTGGTCTTTGTGCTGCCGAACAACCCCTCGAAGGTCGGTCTCGACACGCGCGTGATCAACAATCGCTCCTGGGCCAATAATCATGCGAATTTCGGCAAGCCGGGAACCCTGATCGCGAATCTGCCGCCGGGTATCGGCATCCTGGTTATGGCCGCCGATCGGACCGAGGTCACGCAAAACCTGATTGCCGAGAATGACTCGTATGGCATCGTCGTGGGCGCGCTGACGCAATCCGCCAACGAGCACAAGCTGGACGTCGAACCGAACTCGGACTACACCACGATCGCGGCCAACGAATATCGCGACAACGGCCGGAATCCAGACTCGCTCTATCGCGAAAAACGCAAAGCCCCGGGGGGCGACCTGTACTGGGACGGCACCGGAGTCGGCAACGTCTGGCGCGAGGCGGGGGCGCTGGTTAGCTTTCCCGCCGATTTGTTACGTGGCCCCGCGGCCGATGCCGCTCCGGCGACGAAAACGACGTCGAACAATTAGCCGCGCACAGGGAACTCGGGAACACGAAATTGATCACGACAGCACGAAGACACGAATAAGGCTGAAGCAAAAGGCGGTCGAGATGCGCTAAGCGGAAGATTTCAGGCTGAGCAGATAGGTTGCTGACGACTGCCTGTATTCCTGTCGACTACTCTGGCACTTTTCCTGCTTTCGTGCTTTCGTAATCTAATGGATCCTTATGCTTGCTCGGGGTTGTTCGCCAGCAAATATCTTGCATCACACACGAACCAAACAAACATATCTCTCGTCGACAGGAGGTTTGCCATGAAGTCCTCGCTTGAGTGGTTCGCCTTGGTGGCTTGCTTCGGCTTGTTGTCTCTGTGCAGCGCTGCGGCCGCAGAAGAGGAAAAATATCCCGAGCGGAATGCCGCGGCGCCGGCCGTCGGTGCCCAGACGATTCGCGGCACCTTCACGGTCAGTCCCGGTCAATCCATTCAAGCTGCGGTCGACCGCGCCCGGCCCGGCGATCGCATTCAGGTCCTGCCAGGCACCTATAGCGAATCGGTCACTATCGACTTCGACGACATCGAGCTGGTGGGCGTCGTCCAAAACGGCGAACGTCCCACCTTCGACGGTAAAGGCAAGTTGAACGACGCCGTGCTGGCCTCGGGCAATAACTTCGTCATCTCGGGCTTCGAAATCCGCGACTACAAGGGGAACGGCGTCGTGGTAAACAAGGCCAAGAACGCCACCTTCAAGAACCTGGTCTGCCACAACACTGGTAAGTACGGCGTCTACCCTGTGCTCTGCCAGGGAGTGTTGGTCGATGGTTGCGTGGTGAGCGACGTGTGGGACGCGGGGGTGTACGCCGGCCAGTGCCAGGACGTGGTCATCCAGAATTGCGAGGGATACCGCAACACGATCGGCATGGAAACCGAAAACTGCGTCAACGTGCTGATGACCAACAACTCGGCACACCACAACTCGCTGGGGCTGCTGGTCGTTCTGCTGCCGGACCTGCCAACGACAGTCGCCTCGAATGCGCGAGTCATTAACAACCGCGTGTACGACAACAACTACGTCAATCTTTCACCGCCTGGGAACACCGTAAACCTGGTCGAGCCGGGCATGGGCATTGCCGTCAACGCGGCTGACAATACGGAAGTCACGCGCAACGAAGTGCGCGGCCACGGCTCCTACGGCATCGCCATGTATGCACTGACCGATGTGTTTCCGCCGGAACACAAGTTGAATGTCGAACCGAATCCCGATGGCAACTACATTCACGGCAACTTCCTGTCCGAAAACGGCGGCAACGTCTCGAAACGCATGAAGAGCCTGGGCGCGCCGGGCGGTGATCTCTTCTGGAGCGGCAAGGGAACGGGCAACGGCTGGAGCGAAGCGACCGAGAAGACGTACCCGGCCAAACTGCCCGGCTGGAACGGCAGCGTCGGCGCTGCAGGCGGCGGACGTTAAGGCCGCAACGCCGTTTGGGGCGCCGCGTCACGAGAGCCCGCGCAGGAGTGATGAATCCTCAATCGCCAAAGCCAACGAGCGCAGCAGCGCACTCTAGCGGTTTAGCTTGGCGCGCCGCCGCTGGGTGCTTGGCGATCGGACTTATCGCGGCCGCTGTCGCCGTTTGCCGATTTTCGCCGGCCTTTGTCAACTGGCGCGGCGTCTACCTGGCTGACCCTCCGCAAGAGAAATCCGAATTCATTCGCGCGCGATCGGCGCTTGTGCAACTAGACGATCCCTGGTCGCCTGTCACCAAGGACGTCAACAAGGTCATCCAGTGGCGGCTGCTGTTTCCAGTCGTGTGGCACTATTTGCGGCTCCCGCCAGGGCTGTACTTGGCCATGCCGCAGATCGGCTGCCTCCTGGCCTGCTGGCTGACGGCGTGGCTCATGCACAAAAGTGCGCTCACCTGGCAGCAGACCTGGTTGGCGACCACGCTCTTTGCCACGTGCTCGTGGTTTTTTGTTTCGGCCGGATGGCTCGCCTCTTTCGATTCCTGGCTGGTGCTCGGCCTTGTAGCCGCCGCTTTTGTGCGTTCACGCTGGGTGCTAGGGTTGTCGTGCGCGCTAACGCCGTGGATCGACGAACGTTTTTTGCTCGCCATGCCTGTGGTGATGCTCGTGCGCGCGATCGCTTTGGGCCATATTGAAAACAGGCGCGGACGAGAGATCGTGCTCGACCTGGCTGTCGCCGTCGCGGCGAGTTTGCCCTACCCGACGTTTCGCGCCCTCGTGTGGCTGCGCGGCGACGCTGATTCGACGAACTACCTGCGTTACCATTGGCAGCGCGCCTGGGACGTGCCGCTGGGGACGTACCTGGCAGGACTTTGGTCCGGCTATCGAGCAGGCTGGCTGCTGCTGGGGGCCGCGGTGTGGTTCACGGCCCAACGCCTGCATTACCTGTATGGCGCTGCGCTGGGCGTCTTGATCGTCGTGAGCGCCGTCGGAGGGCTGTTCATCGCTGCCGACATGTCGCGCACTTTGATGATCTTGTGTCCCGTCATACTGCTCGGAATCGTCTTGTGGCAGCGGTTTCAGCCGGCGTCATTTCGTTACGCGCTGCCGGGCTTGTTATTGGCGAATCTACTGCTGCCAGCATCACACGTGATGTGGTTTGCTGCACATCCGATTCACACACTGCCGACCGAGATTCACTATTGGCGAAATCCTCCGTCCTACTTGGCGGCGGCCGAGTTGTTTGCCCAGGGCAATGACCTGGCGAACCGGGGCCAGTTCCTGGCGGCACGCGAGCGTTACGACGCGGCGCTTGAATTGGACCCAGGCATGGCGACGGTGTTCATCTGCCGGGCCTTGGTCAATGTGCGCCTAAAGGATCAAGACGGCGTCGCGCGTGATGTCGCTGCCGCACTGCAGCTCGAGCCGCGCAATCCCGCGGCCCTTTACCTGAGAGCTTCGCTGCGTGCCTCGCAGGGAGATACTTCGCCTGCCCTGATCGACGATGTGCAACTTGCTCTCGACCGAGCTCCGCACCACTGGACCATGCGCAAGGAAGCGGAAGCGTTGCTGCGCTATCTCAAAGATCGGAATGCGCAAAAGTGACGGACGTCGCAAACTAACGCGGGCTGTTCAGGAACGTCGCGATGCGATCGAAGCCGACTTCCAGGTTTTCCAGGCTCGTGGCGAACGACAGCCGGGCGTATCCCTCGGCCCCGAAAGCCGAGCCCATCACGCTGGCCACGTTTTGCTGCGACAACAATTCCAGGCACCACTGGGCTGAGTTGTCGACTTGCACGCCGTTGTATTTGCGTCCCAGATGCGCCTTCACATTGATAAACGCGTAGAAGGCGCCGCTCATGTTCGTGCCGGTCACCTGTGGCAACTGCGCGATGCGTTGCTTGACGAACTCGCGCCGCTTGGCGAATTGCTCCAGCATTTCGGCCACGCATGCCTGTGGGCCGGTGAGCGCGGCGAGCGCCGCGTACTGGCTCACGCTCGACGGGTTCGATGTCTCCTGGCTTTGCAGGTTGTCCATCGCCTTGGCCAGTTTCAGCGGTGACAGCGTCCAGCCGATGCGCCAACCGGTCATCGCGTACGATTTGCTGACACCGTTGACCAGCACCGTTCGCTCGGCCAACCCGGGACGCACCGTGGCAAAGCTGGCAAAGCGATTGTCGCCGTAGACCAGGTGTTCGTAGATCTCGTCCGAGATCACCCCCAGGTCTTTCTCCAGCACGATGTCCGCCAAGGCTCCCAGTTCCTCGGGCGAGTACATGCTGCCGGTGGGATTCGACGGCGAGCAGAGCAGCAGTAGCTTTGACTTTGCCGTGATCGCGCTGCGCAGCTGCGCCGGCTGCAGGCGAAAGTCGCTCGCCTCGGTCGTTTCGACAATGACCGGCACGCCTCCTGCTAGCTTGACTTGCTCGGCGTAGCTGACCCAGTAGGGAGCCGGGATGATGACCTCGTCGCCGGGGTTCAGCAGTGCGGTGAAGGCGTTGTGCAACGAGTGCTTGGCCCCGTTCGAGATCACGACCTGCTCGGGCTTGTATTCCAGTCCGTGCCGGTCGCGATAGCTCTTAGCCACGGCGGCCTTCAACTCGGCGATACCGCCGGCAGCCGTGTAA
>CAMFLN010000383.1 GCA_945957305.1 uncultured Planctomycetaceae bacterium
TCTACACTTATGCGATCGTCGGCAGCGTCAGATGTGTATAAGAGACAGGGTTCGCACCTACTACCAAAAACAGATGGCGCAGGAGGTGCTCAAGACGGTTGACGGAGTCAACGAAATCGAAAACCAACTCGAAGTCTGTTGGTCGTAGTCCCCCGCTGGGGACGACCCAATTAGCCCGAGGGGAACCGCCGCGCGAGAAACTCGCGATCGCGGGCTTCCCCTGTATGCGGCGCTGCTGCGCGATCGGCCCCGTCCACGAACAGGGCCTCGATCATGCATTGCGTTTCATTCGTCGTGTGCTGCAAGCGTGACAGCCACAACGAGCGGAGCAGGCCCGTCGAATCAAAAACCTCGGGCTGAAAACACGAGATCACGCCGGCGGCGATTTCGCCATTGAGATCGGCGTTGGGGCTGGGGAATTCAAACGCTGCCACAAAGCTCGTGCGCATCGAGGCGAACAGCAGCGTCCAGGCCCGGGCCCCCTCCTCGCGGAAATCCTCGGCAAAATCTCCGGCGCGAATGGGGTCGGCTGCGAACTCGGTCAAGTCTGTCGCTGTGCTGAGGAAGCCAACCAACAGGTCCGACCAGCACTCCGCCTTGCGCCGCAGTCGATTCAAGCGTACGGCTTCTTCTTCCTCGATGAAGGGTCCGTTAACGAGAAGAGAAAGCGCTCGATTGCGCGCCTCCTGCTGGCCGACCAGGATCGTGCGCGCGACCGCCCCTGCGTCTTCGTCTGTACGGCGGTCGTGCCCGGTGACCACTGCGGCCCAGACCCGGGCCAATACGTCGCCGGTGACAATTTCTTCCAGCACGCCGAGTTGCTCAGAGAAATCCCCGTCACTCTTCGCGGCTGTGCCCTCGGAAAGTTGTTTAAGTGATCGCCCCCACCGATCGAGCCGGCACTTTGAACCGGTCCAGTAGCGTTCCAGGCTTAGCTTCGGGAGCGGAGCCTGATGATCCATGACGGCCGTGCCATGCATCGAGGCCAGGGCAGCGAGTTCAACCAGTTCGCGGGCGTGCATGCGGAGGGCGCCATGAGGAGAGACGGTAGTGGCTGGCAAACAAGCGACACAAGCAGCGACGCACACGGCGGGAGAGCCTGAGGGGACCAAGGCTCTCCCGTCGCAAGGGGTCGCTCGCTTGCTTCAGGCCATAAAGCAAAGCCAATGCCATGAGTGAGCATCAGCCCCTTTGATTTCCCGAACTTGTCCTGCGGTATGCAGTTAGGCGACGCAGGCTCGCCGATAGGTACGAGGCCGCTGGCGAGCGATGTTTCGTGGAGGCCACAGGCGATGTGGCGAATCGGCAACCCGTGCGCTCGCTCAAGCCGAGAAACCGGGAATCGAGGGGAGCGCGGTTACCGACCGCGGCTCAGAAGATGAGCGCCGGCAAAACTCGAGAGAGGCGGGCGCCTTAGCGGGTGACCGGCACCGGGATAACCAGCGGCGGGACGGCGCTGTTGCAGATCGACGAATCGTTCGCGCCGCGCCCGGCGCCTTTGACGCCATAGTCATTGACGTAGATATGGTCGCCGTTCTCGATCAAGCGCGGAATCACAATGAAGACAACACGGCCGCTTTGGCAGAGAACGTTCTGGCCACGTTTGGCGTGATTCAAGCTGTGATCCGAACCACTTTCGTCGGCGGCGTCCGCCATCACGGCGAAGTGTTCGCGGCCATGCACGCGGGTGGGGACGTAGCGATTGTTTTCGATGTGCCCGGGATGGTACCCATAGGTGCCCCCCATCGAACGATGGAGGACGGTCAGGATTGTTGGTCCCGCATGCTCCAACTCAGCCACGGTCGGTACGCGGAAATCTCGCTTCTGCGCGAGTTGGGATTCGGGGCAAACAATCTGCGCGGGGCTGGTCAGCATGCCAGCCTGCTGCAACATGGGGGCGTAGCTGCCGGCGGCGGCCAGGTTGCCGGTGGCGGGAATGAACGGCAGGCAACCATAGACCTGGCCGTATTGCGTCAGCGCGACTCCCAACTGTCGCAGCTTGTCCTGGCAGGCGGTCAGGCGAGCCCCGGCGCGGCTATTTTGAATCGCGGGGAAGACGAGCATCGAGGCGACGAAAAAGATGCCGGCCGCGATCATGTAATCCGGCGCTTTCCAAGCACCCGGACTTCCGGCCAACTGGCCGCGATTTCCCCAGCCGGCGTGAGAACGCACGAATTGGAAAGTTCGCGCGCCCAGACCAGGGGGTGGCTCCAGATCTTGTTCTTCTTCCTCCGAGGCGTCGTCGAGCGCCCCAAGGGAAACGCGTAGACGTTCCAATTCCCGACGCAAGTCAGGGTCAGTGGCGAGCAGAGCCTCGACTGAGGCTTGCTCCGACGGTTCTAGCGCTCCCAGGAGGTAGCCCAGCAGTTGCTCGCGCATCGCGGTTAGCGATCTCCGCTTGGTTGGGCGCTTTTCCACGCCTCATTCAGCTTTAAAATCGCGGTGTGCAGACGGCTTTTCACCGTCCCCACCGGAACTTTCAAGACTTCGGCCGCCTCTCGGTATTTTAGTCCCTGATAGTAGACCAGGGTAATAGCGCCTTTCAGGGCGTCCGGGAGCGAACTGACCGAGTCTCGGATCCAGCGTCGACGCTCCTCCGCGTCGGCCTCCTTGGCTGGCCCCGCCTCGCGGCTGACCAGCAGCTCGGACAGCGACCCCAAATCTTCCTCGGACTCGCCTTTTTGGCGGCGGTCCAGGCTCACCATCCGATGCCGTTTATTTCTACGTTGGGCATGAATGGCTTGGTTCGTAGCAATTGTGTACAGCCAGGGGCGAAATTTCCGCCCTGCCTCGAATTGGCCGCATTTCAGATGCACTTGGAGGAACGTCCCTTGGAAGGCGTCCTCGGCCATCGCGGCATCCCCCAAGTAGCGGCGCAGATAGCTATAGAGCTCGCGTTCGTAGCGATGCACCAACGTCCCGAACACCTTCGGATCGCTGTGCGTGCAATACCGGTCCAACAGGTCCTCGTCGCTCCATTGCGACAAGGCCGAGGGAGCCGTTGAGGCTCGCTGACTGACTCGTTTTTCGGTTTGAACTGTCTTGTTCATGGCTTTGTTGGGGCTAAGACGGGAACCGCAGAAGGGCTCCCAAGATGTGATGATTCTACCAGAAGTGTTCGTTGCGCTGACTTTGATCTTTCTTGCGAAATTTTTCCTAGATATGCCAAACTGGCAACTCGTCGATCTTCTCTCTTACCTGGGGCGTATAACCGCAACTTGCGTGCCCCTGGTAACGACGGGCACGACGAAACCGCCGGCTCGGCCAGGCCTGTTGGACTTAAGATTTTAAAATCAATAGACTTATGTCGTTGTCTATGATCGCTGGATTACGCTGTTCCCTCAGTGCTTCGACTCCGTGAGATACGGCGGAGTTACAAAGCGGAAGGGGGCAACTGTATGATTTTGCTACAGTCGCCCAATGCTTGCGGAAAGGCAATGATGGCAAGGGCTTAAGTTGTGCTTTTCGATCTAAATCGCGCTGCGCAATGGCGTTGCGTTCGATGGGCAAACGGGCCCTGCCCGGCGGCGAAAACCGTGGAAAAACTGCCGGAAGAGGCCGAGTGTCTCAGCGCGAATCTATTTGACTACAGATTCGCACCTCGTTTCGCGGGGTACGTAGCATTTGACCAGAAAAAAGTCCGCTATCATCCGCGTAACCGGCCGTACGCGTACGGCGTCGCGCGGTACGCTTGCCGGATCAGGCTGTTCGATTCCTCAATGATTGATGCGGAGGGGTGGCGATGAGAGGCATTTCGCGAGGTGGGGCTGTTACAACAGTAGCGAAAGGTTATTTCTCATTGGCGATCGCTTTGTTCTCGGCGACGCTTCTTGCAGCCAAGGATCCCGATTCCATGAACAAGTCGTACGCCGAGTCGCGCGATTTCTTGAAGCAACACACCCCCGTCATCGAACTGCAGAATGCCGCCGGCGGTTTAGTCACGATTTGCCCGGAACTGCAAGGGCGCGTCATGACTTCGAGTCTGGCCGGCCCGGCGGGTGCAAGCCTGGGGTGGGTGAATTACGACTTCATTACCGCCGGCAAGCACGAACCGGCCTTCAACAACTACGGCGGTGAGGATCGATTCTGGCTGGGGCCGGAAGGGGGCCAATTTGGCCTGTGGTTCCAGCTCGAAAACAAGCAGATCGTGAAAAACTGGTTGACGCCTCCTGATCTGAACACCGGTGCGTTCCGTGTTGTGTCGCGCGATGCCCAGCACTGTCGCCTGTCACGTCGCATCCGCGTGACCAATGCCTCGGAGTCCTCGTTTGATCTGGAAGTGCAACGCGATGTGAATCTGTTGAATGCCGACCGCTTCGCCGAGTTTTTTGGCAAAGCAGCCGCCGACGCATTAGCCAAGGGCAAACAGGGCGAGAACAAATCGCTCCCCTTTATCGGCTTCGAAAAGGTCAACGTTGCCACCAGCAATGGCCCAACAAACTGGGAAATGAAGTCGGGATTGGTTGCCATCTGGAGCCTGGGGCAGTTTCCGGCGGGCGAGCAGACCGTGGTCATCGTTCCCTACCAGACAGGAGATGACGCGCAATTGGGACCTGTCGTGCAGGCGGATTACTTCGGCGAAGTGCCCCCCGAGCGGCTTAAAGTCGGAGCTTCCGCATTGCTCTTCCGTGCCGATGGGCACTTTCGAGCAAAGTTGGGCGTGTCGCGGCGCCGCGCCCGACCGCTGGCCGGCGCTGTCGATCTGAAAACCGGCACACTGACGC
>CAMFLN010000384.1 GCA_945957305.1 uncultured Planctomycetaceae bacterium
TCTCTGCTACACTTCCGCGCCGCCAGACGACTCAGCGGAGGAGACTCCGCTCCGACGGCCCGCAACCCATGCCGCGTACCTCGGACCGAGGGCCTGCCATGTTACGATCCGCGCCGCGCCGCATTACTGCCCTCGTGCTCGTGCTGCCTACTGTATTCGCGTACCCGCTCGTGGCTTGTGCCGACGACGCCGGGGAACAGTCGCTGTCGGAAATGGTGCGGCAAATCCTGCTCGACAATGTGCCGCGTGATTTTGCCGGCGATAACGACTGGGGACGACAGCGCGAGGTAGCGAGCGGGCTGAAGTTCGATCGCTCGGGCGGGCGCTTAAAAGTCGAGCGGCGCACCAAGGAAGTCAATGATGGGCTGTGGACAAACTATCACGTCACGCTGGTCGATCCGACGCAAAATTTGCGCGTGAAAATCGCCGGGCTGCGCCGCGTGGGACCGGGCCGGCTGGCGTTTCAAGTGTTCTTATCGGCCCAGCTGGACGGCGAAGCACGCTACGAGCGCTGGCGTCGGGGTATCAAAATGCTGAATTTCAAGGCGGATGCCGGCAGCACGATCGAGGCGGTCCTTGATTGCGAAGTGGCCCTGCGTATTGCCCCTGGAGCATTTCTCGGCGATTTGCTGATCGAACCGAAGGTCAACGGAGTGCGCTTGGCTTTGGTCGATATCGACCTCGAACGTGTCAGTCGCATCGATGGAGCGGTGGCCGAAGAGCTGGGTGACCGGCTCCGCCGCGCCCTGGAACGTGGCTTGCGTGGTCGCGAAACCGAAATTGCCGACAAACTGAACGAGGCAGCCCGCAAGAATCCCGATCGACTGCGCATCTCGTCCGCGCGCGTGCTGGCTGCTGGTTGGAGCAAGGCTCAAGAGCTCTTGATCTCACTTACTCGACCCGCCGTAGGCGCGACTCCGCAGAAGTCGCAGTAGAGTAAGAATCGGTCGATGTGGTCGCTAGTGATGCCGCAGCTTGCTCCCTTTGGCGTCGTAGGCGACGCGGAACTCGTCGTAATCCTGCTTGGTTTGCGCCGCGCAGCGAATCGCGGCCGAAACGACTCCCTCCAGGCGCGGTCCAGCCGTCCACGCCGACAGCGCAGCAGTGTCCGCTGCCACGGTCGTGGCGCCCCGCCAATGCGACCAAGCCGTGATTCGTCCCGCGAGTTCGACGGCACTCAACAGTTTCTCGGGCTTGTTCGCCAGGCGATCCAAACCCGCACGGTTTTCCTCCGGAATCAATTCGCGCAAGCGATACCACTGCTGGCCGATGGGCAGGGCGGCCAAAGGATGCGGCGGATTGGCTTGCATCGCGATTTGGGCGCGGACGACTCGCTCGGCTTCATGACTGCCGAAATCGGGACGCCGTGCCGAGGGCAGCTGGCACAGGGCCGAAGGTTGTGCAAGTTTCACGTCCAGCAGTCGATTGTCATCCGGCCCGCTGCCGGCGACCAATACCATAAAGCGGGCCAGGCCCAAGCTGCCGATGCCGGCCAAGCGCCCGGACACATCAAGCGCGTGGTAATAATCCACGGTGTGTTGCGCAGCGCCGAAATCTTGCACCGCCTGCTTCACCGCTGCGCGCAGGTCGTCGTCGATCGCCGGATGTTTCTCATCATGGTCGATGCGTCGTTTACCGTCCTTGATTTTGGTGCGCTTCGCGAGCAGTTCGGCTTGCGAACTCAGGGCGACCGGGCCGAGAAGTTTCTTGACGATGCCTTCGGCGCCGCTGATGGCGATCTCGCCGGCATGGTGCGAACTGGTCGTTTCCGCCATGGCCTGGCGATAACTCGCCAGAAACGCCCACAGAACGCGCGTGGCGGGAATTGCCGAAAGCTGCCACTCTTCCGCCGCGAGGAGCACGCTGGCAGCACAACGCACCAGGTCGAAGCTGCAGGGGCCGATGGCCGCTTCGTCGAAATCGTTGATTTCAAAGCGGAACACGCCGTCGTTGCCGCGCATGGCCCCGAAGTTCTCCAGATGCAGGTCGCCACACAGCAGCACCGGCGGACCGACATCGTCCGGCTGGAACGTGGGCCAGCCGGCGACAAAGAGGTGGTCCGTGCCGCGAAAAAACGCGAAGGCGCTCTCCGACATGCGCGCATATTTGAGCTGGACGAGATCCGCATCGCGGCCGGCATTGAACGCGACCAACTGGCTGACGAGCGTACTATCCGCGGCATGCTCGGCATTCGCGGGCACCGGGCTCGAACTTTCATCGGCGCTGCCGGCGTTCATTCTCGGCCTCGTTAAATGCTATTTTTTGGCCGGTGTCTCGTTCCAGTAGATGCGCACGTTGTGAGTTTGTCGGCCGACGGCCACGATATCGGTCCGCCCATCGCCGTCGAAATCCGCGACTGTCAAATCTTCGACCGCCACGCCGCCGGGGTCAATCATGGTTTTCCCCCAGCGCCCTGCTGGGGCGTCGACCGGATCATAGATGCGCACGCCGCAACGCGCCGCGTCGTGCAACTCGTCGCGCACCCCAATCACAAGTTCCTCATCGGCGTCCCCGTCGAGGTTGGCACACCATACGGCGTGTCCCCATTTCAAATCCGCGTCGAGCAAATGACGCTGCCACAGGCGGGCAGATGATCCTGGGGCCTCTGGCGCCGCTTTATGCGCTGCGGGGGGCGTGTATGTCACAACCTCAAAGCCATGCCAGGGCTCGATCGTGGCGATGTACGGCCCCGTGGCCAGGCGTCCCAGTTTAACTTCGCTCGCGCCACGGCTGCGCGGAGCGGCCCGCGGATCGGATTTTCCGGTAGTGATGGCGTCTTGATTGCCGGCACAAAGGCGTTGTGCTTCCCAATGCCCGGCGGCCGTGCGCGCGAGCTGCGTGACTCCTTCGAAGCTGGCCACGAGGATCTCGGTTTGCCCATCGCCGTCGACGTCTGTCGGCCAGAAGTTATGCGTGACGTGCAAGCGATCGTTGAGCACTTCGACCGGCCACGGATCGCGGCGCGGATCGGGCGGAACGTGATACGCCAGGATCCGTACTCCCCGACTGTCCCAGTCCGGACCTTTGGTGTCGCGCCCCATCAGGGCCACGGCGATCAATTCCGGCCGGCCATCACCGTCTGTGTCAGCCCACCGCATGCGGTGCATCATGGGCTCTTCAGCGATGGGAAAAACGTCATAGCGGTCGCTGTCTTTGCCAGCCGCGGCAAGCCACTGCACGGTGCCGCCGGATTTCGTATCGAACGGGCGCCAGTCGGCTCCCAGGGCAAAGTCGAGTTGACCATCGCCGTCGATATCATGTGGCGCGAGGCACACGTTATCCTTCTTGGTTTGCCCGGCGATGATCGTGTGCCTGTGCCACGAGGGATTCTCGTACCACACGACGCGTTCGGTATCGACGACGACAATATCCGGGCGCTTGTCGCAATTCACATCGACGACCGAGACGGCATAGCCGACACTCAGCCCGGTGCCGATCTCTTGGGTGCGAAAGACGAACTCGCTGCCGCTCGCTCTGAGAGATGCACCCATAATGACCAGCAATAAAACATAGCGCATGGGCACGCTCCCACATTCGGGGTGAATTCGACTCTTGCTGCGTGCCATCCGCGGGCGACGGCGAGACGTGACAGCGCACGCCACCCGGCACTCCCGTCGCAGGCTATTCGGCCCCCTTCAGAACGCGCAGCTGGACTTTGCGAAACGCGCACGGGCTGCCGTGGTTTTGCAGCGAGACGTAACCGCAGAGCGGTTTGTTCTTAATCTCGGGGTATTTCGTTTGATCGACGTCTTGCACCGTGCGGCCGTTGAGAATCACCACGATCCGCGGCCCAACGCAGCGCACCTCGACCGTGTTCCACTCGCCAGGCGGCTTGATGGCATTCTCAGTGGGCGCGACATAGCGATAGAGAGATCCGCTGGAATGCGTGTCGGCCGGCTTGCCAAAATCGTCTTGAAGCTGAATCTCATAAGCGGCAAACGAGGGGCGCGTCTGACGCACGTTGCGATACGGCACAGTGCGTATTCCCAGCCCACTGTTGGCACGCGCCACGGGCTGAAACTCGGCCTTGAATTCAAAGTCGCACACTTCCCGATCGAGACGCAGAAAGCCGAATCCTCCTCCGCCGCAGCGAATTTCGCCGTCGACGACCGTCCACACCGGCAGGGTCTGCTCGTTCTCCTTGCGAATGCTCGTTCCTTCGACGACCCAGCCGTGCAGGTCTTTTCCATTGAACACTTCGATCCAGTCGGCTTCGGCAGCGGCGCCTTTCTGCGTCAGGCCCAGCGCGAGCGCGCACACGGCAATCACAGGGGCGATTTTTTTCAGGCTCATCATGGATGCGTATTCCTTGGTCGAAGCGTTCGCCGTAAAAATCGAAAACCACCACCTCGTGTGAAAACCAACTTCGCTACTTTGTGCCGACGGCATACAGCGCGTCAAAGGCCCGTAGATAAATCCTTCCGCCCGAGATGGCTGGAGAAGCCGAGATCGAGATCTTGTCCTTATCCTCGCTCAGGCGGTTGGTGGCCAACACTTCGAACTTTCGTCCGGCTTTGACCACGGTCACGACTCCGTCGCGCGCTGTCAGGTAGATCTTGCCGTCGGCGAACACGGGCGACGCGCGATACCGCTGCGTGTGCGTCCGCTCTTGATACAACTCGCGCCCCGACTTGGCATCCATGCAGATTAACACGCCATTTTCACGGCACAGATAAACCAGCCCGTCGTGAATTACCGGGGAGGGGACGTCCGGAGTGTTTTC
>CAMFLN010000385.1 GCA_945957305.1 uncultured Planctomycetaceae bacterium
CCCACGGCCTGGCCTGCTACGAGACCAAGCCGTGAGCGCAGGATAAGGTCGAGGCCCTCATTGATTCGTCGCCGCTTCGTCACGAATTGGCGCTGCTTAGGCGGACATGGCCCGGGGACGCGCACGGCGGGCGAAGCCAATGCTGGCCAGCGCCTTGTAGACTTCGTCGAGCGTCTTTTCGCCGAAGTTTGAGATGCTTAGCAAATCTTCGCGCGTGCACTGCAGCAGATCATGCACGGTGAAAATGCCGCGCTCTTCCAAACAGTTGGTCGTGCGGACCGACAGACCGATCTCGGCGGTGCTCATTTCCAGCCGCTCGGTCAATTCCTTGGCCTTCTCGTCGACAGCGCTCAACGGAATGCGCGTCATGGGTTCCCTCCCTAGTGCGTTTGAGATTAAGTTCCGCGCCGGCATCCATGCCAGAGGCCGACCTCCGAATTGTGTGACGCGAGTATAACGATTCGAGGCGATTTTCGCCTAGCGTCTGGCTGAATTTTTTGTTGGCCGCGTACTTTTGTGTGCTAGCACGCATGTGGTTCGCCATAACATTTCGAGGAACTCGCCAGCTACATGATTTGCCAATGTCCGCGCCGCGGCATGGGTGCAAATTGAGTTCTGATACGGTTGGTTGACGGCACGTGGTGACACCCGCCCCAAAATCAGGGGAAATCTCTATAATTTCACAGGCGGCTGAAAACGGGTTGAGCGTTCAGCGGTAGATGCCTCGTCCGGCGTCAACAAAATGTACAGATTGTGAGAGAATTCCTTGAAAGACCTGTTCCAGGGTTTGACTCCTGCCCAGCGTGAGGCCGTCGAGCATATCGAAGGCCCGTTACTGATCCTGGCGGGCCCCGGTAGCGGCAAGACGCGCGTCGTGACGCACCGCATTGCGCACATGCTGCGCGAAGGGATCCCGGCTTCGCGTATTCTGGCGCTGACGTTTACGAACAAAGCAGCCGACGAGATGCGCAGCCGCGTCGAGCGACTGGCGCCCGGAGAACGCGTGCAACTAAGCACGTTCCACCGTTTTTGCGCTCGCTTGTTGCGCGAGTATGCGCCGCTGCTGGGTTTGCGCGACAATTACACGATTTACGATACGTCGGACAGTCTGCAGGCGCTCAAGCGAACGATCGACGAATTGCAGATCGACGCCACGCATTACACGCCGCAACAGATAGCGGCGGCCATCTCGAACGCCAAAAACCGCCTGGTGACTGCCGAGCACTACGGCGCCCGCCCCGGCAATCCGCTCGGGAGCCTGGTGGCAAAGGTCTATCCGGCGTATCAAACGCGCCTGTTGAATTCGAGCGCTGTGGATTTCGATGATTTGCTGGTGCACACCGTGACGCTGCTGTACGAGCATCCCGAAGTGCGGGCGGAGCTCGACGCCCGCTATCGATACATCATGGTCGACGAGTATCAGGATACGAACCTGGCCCAGTATCGCATTGTGCGGGCCTTGTCGAAGGATTATCCCAACCTCTCGGTCACGGGGGATCCGGATCAGTCCATCTATGGCTGGCGGGGCGCAAATCTGAGCAACATTCTGGAATTCGAACGAGATTATCCTGACGTACACGTCGTGCGCCTGGAGCAGAATTACCGCAGCACGAAACGCATCCTGAGCGTGGCAGCTCATTTGATTGCGTACAATAAGCGGCGCAAGCCCAAGGATTTGTTCACGGACAATTCCGACGGCGAGCCAGTACGTTTCACCCGTTTTGCGAATCAGCAGAACGAGGCCGAGACCATCGCGGCGCGCATCGCGGGCGATATTCGTGCCGGCCGTCGGCGACCGCGCGACTTCGCCATTTTTTACCGCGTTAACGCACTATCCCGCGTGTTGGAATTCGCTTTGCGCGAGCAGGGTATCCCGTATCAAATCGTCAATGGCCTGGAGTTTTTTCAGCGCAAGGAGATCAAGGACGTCCTGGCGTACTTGACCCTGTTGAACAATCCTCGCGACGACGTGGCATTTCTGCGCGTCGTCAACACGCCGGCGCGCGGCATCGGGCGGACAACACTCGAACGATTATCACGACACGCCAACCAGCGCCGCCTGACCTTGCTCGAAGCGGCGCGGGAAAGCGGCCTGATCGAGGATCTGCCCAAGAAGACCGCCGTTGTCGTGGCTCGTTTCGTCGCCATGATCGATCGGCTGGTGTCGCTCGCAGGGGGCTCCGTCGAAGAGATTCTGGGGCACGTGTTGAGCGAAACCGGCTATCGTGACCACCTGGCGAACTCGGAAAACGAGGAGGATCAGGAACGCCTGGCCAATATCGAGGAGTTGCTCACCGCGGCGCGGCAATTCGACGAAAAACATGCCGGTGACTCGCACCTGGGCGATTTTTTGGAAGAGGCCAGTCTGACAGCCGATACCGATGCCTGGGATGCCGACGTGGACCGCGTAACGCTGATGACGTTGCACGCCTCGAAGGGATTGGAATTTCCCGTGGTGCACGTCGTGGCTGTCGAGGACGGGTTGATTCCACACGAACGGAGCCGCAACGAAGCGGATGACCTGGAAGAAGAACGCCGGCTACTTTTCGTCGGCATTACTCGTGCCCAGGAAGAATTGCATCTGAGCATGGCGCAAAGCCGCGAGTTTCGCGGCCTGCGGCGAATGACCATTCCCAGTATGTTCCTGTTTGAATTGCCGCTGGACGAAATTGAACAGGCCGAAGAGGCGTGGATCGACCCGCTGGCCCACCTCTCTCGCGACGCCGAGGCCGTGCACTTTGACGACGAGGCCGGGGACGATTCGTTCGCCTTTGGCGCACTGGCAGACGAGAGTATACAGATCGAGGATCACGAAGTGGCGGCCGTCGCGCAGCCAACTCAGCCGGTTGGCCCCGCCTGGCATGGCAAGTCGATACAAACCGCGGCCGAGTTGTTGGCCGGCTTGTCATCCACCTTGGGCAACGTTTCGCCCGACTCGTTTTTCCAGGGAATGCTGGTGAGGCATCCGGAGTATGGCTTGGGGAAAGTCGTCGCACTCTCCGGCAGTGGGCCGCGGCGGACAGCGACCGTGGCGTTCGCGTCAGGGGCTGGACAAAAGAAGTTCGTCGTCAGCCAGAGCCCGCTCGTGCCGGCCAAGGGCTCATGACCACTCAGTCTGGCGACTCAGTTCCGCGGCGCTTCGTACTTGATTTTGCCGCCGACCAAAACCGTTTCGGCACGTCCGGTCAACGTCCAGCCCGCAAACGGAGAGTTACTGCTCTTCGAAGCAAACTTTTGCGGGTCGACTTCCCACCGCCGCGCTGGATCAATGATCGTAATGTCCGCATCCGCTCCGAGGGCCAGAGTCCCCTTGTTCAGCCTGAGGATTTTGGCTGGGTTGATCGTCATTTTTTCCAAGGCTTGCGGCCAGGTGAGATGTCCTGGCTCGATCAGCTTGGTGACGACCAAACCGAGGGCGGTTTCTAGCCCGACGATGCCGAACGGTGCTCGATCGAGCTCTTGCATCTTCTTTTCCAACGCGTGCGGAGCGTGATCGGTGCAAATTACTTCGATCGTGCCGTCGACCAGCCCGGCGATACAGCCATCGACATCGCGCTGGGCGCGCAGGGGAGGGCTCATTTTGCAGTTCGAGTCGAACGTGCGCACGCATTCATCGGTCAAGGTGAAATGGTGCGGGCAGATTTCCGTACTGACCTGCACGCTGCGACGCTTGGCACGGCGGACCAACTCGACGCTCCCTTGCGTCGAAATGTGCATGATGTGGATCCGTCCGCCGGTGGCCTCGGCCAGCAGGATATCGCGTGCCACCATGGCATCCTCGGCTGCAGCCGGCATGCCGGGCAGGCCCAATAGCAACGAGACAAGCCCCTCGTGCATGACTCCGCCGCTGGTCAATTCGCGAACTTCGGCGTGATTGAGGATCGGGCGGTCGAACATCGAGGCATATTCAAAGGCACGCCGCATCAACTCGGCGTCGTACACCGGAGCGCCGTCGTCGGTGAACCCGACGGCGCCGGCCTGCACGAGCTGGCCGATTTCCGCCAGCTCTTTCCCCTCGCGATTGCGGCTGACGCAGGCGATGACGTAGACGTTGCAGTTGTCGGCCAGCGTGGCCTGGTGCTGGATAAACTCTACCTGGGCCTGGGTATCGAGCGGAGGCTCGGTGTTCGGCATGCAAGCGATCGACGTGAACCCTCCGGCGAGCGCCGCGGCCGTGCCGGTGGCAATGGTTTCGTCCTCTTCGCGTCCGGGTTCGCGCAGATGCACGTGCATGTCGATCAGGCCCGGCGAGACGATCTTGCCGCGCGCGTCGATGAGCTGATCCTGGCCATTCACGGCGACGTCATAGCCGGCGACGCGGCCGTTTTCGACCAGCAGATTCGTGACACGATCGAGCTGTTGACTGGGATCGATGACACGGCCGCCGTGGATCAAGATGCGAGACATACGCCGTTTACGCTCCCAGGAATAGGCACCACGCGCCACAGTGTGCGATTTTAGAGTGTTCCACAAATCAACCACAGGACGGCCATCCGCACGGCCAGGCCGTTGGTGACCTGTTCCAGGATCACCGAATGAGGCCCGTCAGCCACTTCGGGCGTCAACTCTACGCCGCGATTGATGGGCCCGGGAGCGAGGATCAGGATGTCTTCCTTGGCCTTGGCCAGTCGTTCGCTGTTCATGGCGTACAGCAAGGCATATTCACGCACCGACGGGAACGGGCGCGTCGTCTGGCGCTCGAACTGAATGCGCAGCAGGTTC
>CAMFLN010000386.1 GCA_945957305.1 uncultured Planctomycetaceae bacterium
GGCAGCGCGGGGGCCGTCAGCATGGCGCGCCCTTCGAGGACTTCGACACGCAGACGAGTTGTTTCAGGCTTGCGCGCGACCCTAGAACGGAACCATTTCCGATCCGTCATCTTGTGGCTCCCCCAATCCATTAATGTGTCGCCTGGTATTTTTATCCCATGGCGTAAATACCCCTAAAGGCGACTGCGTGCATCATGCTAGGAAATTGCTTGAGTAACGCAAGCATTCTTCGCAAAGATTCCGCAGTCGCTTGACGAAGCGTGCTCCTTTCGCACCCTGCGGACGGGGGTGCGTCGTGGACGGATGAACAGACGAGGTGGACTATCAGCGCCAAGAAAAAAGATGGCGTGAGAGCGCAAACAAGGAAACAGGACATAGTTGGCGTAGAACCGGGCGCAGAATAATCGTGCGCAACGGCGTGCCGTCTTCTAAAAGCAAGTGTCCTGCGCGAAAGAAAGACCCGTCCGTCGATTCGCTCAGATCAAGTCATGCGCCGGTAACCGGCGCATGAGGCCAGCCGCGACGGCGCACGCAGGAATAGAAAGTGGGCGATGAGGGACTCGAACCCCCGACATCCACGGTGTAAGCGTGGCGCTCTAACCAACTGAGCTAATCGCCCGCGTCAATGCTCACTGGGAATCGTAGTTCTTGCCTGCTCGGGCTGTCAATGCACTGGATTTATCACAGGCAATCAGCGGCCTTTGCACAGGGACGCGCCGCCGTTCCCTTGACGGCACGCGGCCACACACGCAAACTGATAAGGCAGCATCCCAGGCGAGAGTGGCGGAATTGGCAGACGCGCTGGACTTAGGATCCAGTGCCGCAAGGCGTGAGGGTTCGAGTCCCTCCTCTCGCATCTACCTAAAGTAAAAGGGCTTGCGCTCGACGATGAGCGGCAAGCCCTTTTTTGTTCGATGGTCAACACTCAATAAACACTCAACCCGCGGCAACACTCAACGTCGGCACGAACAGGTTATGTGCTGCAGGCTTCGCTTGTCGCGCCATGTTGATATAGCGCTGCGTCGTCTGATAGTCCTTGTGCTGCATGAGCAGTTGCAGTGCGTCGGCCGACAAGCGATCAGCATTCATTGTCGCGAACGCTCGCCGCAGGTCATGGAAACCGTACGGCTTGCCGTCGGCGCGTTCCACTTCGGCCAACTCCTGGAGGCGGTGCCATTCGTTGTAGAGTTGTCGACGGTCGCCGGGCCAGTTGAATACGAACGTCTTGAAGCTCTCCAGCTTCTTCAGATGCTCGATCACGAGCGGATGCAGGTCGATTAGCTGATCGCGGCCGCCCTTATTGTCCTCGGCTCGCGAGAGAGCCGTCCCTGCGTCCAAATCGACGTCAGCCCATTGCAGGGCAAGAATCGAACCGATGCGCCAGCCGGTCATATACGCGGTTACAAGCAGTCCTCGCCACCAATCGGGTGCGTGGAAGCCCGCCGGCTCAACTGCCTTTCCGGCGATCGAATACAACTGAGCGAAGACCTCGGGCGAAACGAACGTGGCGAGCTTCTTGGGCTCACGGAGGAATGTGATCTCGGGACACTTGGCCACGTAGCCCCATTTCGTCGCTTTGCGAAACACGGCGCGCAGTGTCCGCAGTTCCTTGTTGACGGTCGCGGGAGATACCTGCGGGGCCTCCTTACCCTTGGTGCGCTTCTCGATGCGCCTGGCGGCGGTATACGCGTCGATCGTCTTTGTGGTGATGGCCGACATGCGGGCCGGCTTGATCAGCCTCTGAAAGTGATTCAGGGCAAATTCAGCCGCCATGCGGCTACCGGGCTTCATGCCCTTGAGGACCTTGGTTTCGTACTCAGTACGGAATTGCGCCCAGGCCTTGCGCGTGGTCGCGTTGTAGGTGCCCGCGGCTAGCTGACCTTCGGTCTTGCGCGCGAACTTCTCGGCAATGCTCTTGGCGCCGATTCGCTTCGAGCAGCGCTTGCCATCGGGATCCAGCCAGCCGACGGACCACGGTGCTTTGTCGCCGAGTTTCTGTCTTTGACGATGATCTTGGAATAGCCAGGCTTTCATGTCCTTATCCTTTCTCAGCCCACAGGCCGAATCGTGTTGAATTGCTCACCCTCGCGCCACAAACGCGCCGCCAGGTCCCGCGCATCTTTCGGCGACTTACGTGCCGTCGCTAACCGCGTGTACTGCGGCATTCCGTTATGGCAGATAGCTCCCCACACCTGATACAAGCCGCGGTCGAACTTCACTTGCACGGTGAAGTCGTCCCGGGTTGCTTCGAGAACAACTTGTCCGTCGTGATGCGGCAGACGGTCGAGTTCGTTGATCGTGACATGCGTTGTCATTATTGCTCCGCAAGCTAAAAACCTGCCGGCATTCACCGAGCCGGCGGCCAGGGCTGCCGCTAGACTTGCGACCCTGCGGACCTCGCATCCCGTGGCCACGTTTTCGAGTGGCCTGCCAACGGCGCTTTGCAAGGCGCCCCTGCGGTCCTCCGTCAATCCATCACCCAGGGCGCGTCCTTGACCTTCGGCCAGCCCTCGAGAAATGCCCTTTCGGCTGTTCGCTGACGGAACCAGATAGCTTCCTGCCAGCGCCGCAACCGCTTTTCAAGCTTCCGTGCGGCAGCCAGGTGGCGGCGCACTTCGTGGGTTTCGAATACTTCTCCCTTGGCGATTTGTCGTAGCCCGCGGAGTGCTTCGTCGACCTCTTCGCGTGTGATCATGTTCAAGCGGCACCCCCTTTCCTGTCGATCGGTGGCAGCAAGTCGATAGCCTGCGTCTCTTTCACGATCCGCGGGTCGAGATAGTTCAACGTGACCGTCCGCGATGTGTGATCGAGCAGCGCGGTAGCGTCCCCGCCTGCCGCTTGAAAGTGCGAGGCCACACTGCGGCGAATGCGGTGGAACTTGCTGCGGCGGTCATGGGGCAGGCCAGCACGTCTCAGGATCGGCCCGAAATCCTTCCAGACGAATTGCCGATCTCGAGCCCAGGGGAAAATCAGTGTTCTATCCGGTGCGTAAAGCCTTTTGAGGCGTTCGACCGTTTCTGGCCGCAATCGCCGCAGGAGGGGCTTTTTCTTTCCCTTGCGGATCTCGGCGCGGATTGTGAGCCAGCCGCTTTCTAGTTCCAGGTCGGCCCACTCCAGCGCCAGCACAGCGCTGATGCGTTCTCCAGTGTCCCAGATAACAAGCAATAGGCCGGCCCACCAATCGGAAGCTGGGATCCCGGCAACTAGCCCCGGCTCTTGCTCTGCGGCCGCCAGGAGCGCTGAAAGTTGCGACAGGCTCCACGCCTGCGGGATGCGCGCCGGTTCAGGAAGCTTGCGGACCTCGGGCCATAGATCGACGCGTTTCCGCTTGGCCAGGAAGCGCCACAGTGCGAGCAATTTGTCTGCGACCTTATTGGCCGTGATCGCGGAATTTTGGCGGGTGTCGATTAGGAACGATAGCAGCCTGACAAGATTCTCGTCCGTCAGGTCTGTGACCAACGCTTCCCGGCCGAGCATCTTGCTAAAGTGCCCGATAGCGATTTGCATGGCGTGCCGGGTTTGGGGCGAGCGTCCTGTGAGCCGTAGCGGGGCATAATCGTTCTGGAATGCCAGCATGAGCGAATTAGGCGCCGGGCTGCTCGCCGGTTCGCGCCGCGGGTTGCGTCGCTTGTACTTCGGTCGGCCGCAATAGCCGGCTTCGGCCGCGAAGCGCCACAGTGACCGTATTGCCGCGACCGTGTTGGCCGACGACTTGCCGCCGTGTGCCGCGTCGAGCCACTGCACGAACTGCCGCAGCTTGTCGTCAGTCAGGTCGGCCAGATATGGCTCGCGTCCCAGGAAGCGACCGAAGCGGTTGAGAGCGGAGATATACGGCTGGCGTCGACGGTTGCGAAGTCCCGCTTGTCGTGCTGGTCGGTATTGAAATTGGTAAAGCTGGTAGAGCGTGAGGCTTTCGGGCTTCGTCATGATGTCACCCCCGCGGCAACGCCGGCCAGCCGGACAAGTGCCTTTCCCTCTGCTTGCCACAAGTCATCGGTTCCGCGTGTCGCGCGGCGTACTTCGATCGCGGCATTGATCAGCAATTCGACGAACTCGTCCGCCTTGTCGAGCGGTAACTCGTGAATGCAATCTGCCGCCTCGATTAGTTTGGAGATTGCCGCGCTGGCGCTGGTCACGGCGCGGGCCACGGTGGTGTACTTTCCGGTCCGGCCGACGATCTGCCGCAGGCGTCGACAACTGATAAACGCCCCGGCCCGCGCTTCGGCAATCGCGATCTCGCGCACATGCTCCGGGCAGTCGGGCCTTGCTAGGTACACAAGCGCCCAAGTCTGGAACCGCGCCACGCAGTCCAGGTCTGCAAAACGTTCCGCGACCCAGATGTGGTTGTAGGCTGTACCGCGTGACCAGTCGAACTCCGCGACAAGCCAGGCCTTGAAGGTTCCTTGCGCCATGCGGCTGCGTACCGAGATAAGGCGGCGGCCGATTTCAATGTAGGCCAGGGCCGATTTGGCGATACATTCCTTGATCGCTCGTGTGTCGTCCTGAACGGATTTGCGATCGGCCGCGGGCAATTTGCCGTAATCGAAAGCGGTCTTCGTCGCGGTGGCCATGTAAGGCGACCTTTCTTGCGTTCGCCAGAGAGGCGAAAACAAAGATGAGTCCCGGTCCGCACCCTCGCTGTCAGGCAGCGTTTGGACCACCTTGCGGGCCTTGAGCGCGCGAACGCTCTCTTGGCTGGCGCGCAAGCGCACGGA
>CAMFLN010000387.1 GCA_945957305.1 uncultured Planctomycetaceae bacterium
GGACTGTGCTTTGACAAGTCGGGCAACCTGCTGGCCTGCGAAGGTGGCGCACGCCAATTGACGTCGATCGCGCCCGACGGCCAGGTCACCGTGCTCGCCGACAGTTACGAGGGAAAGAAGTTCAACAGCCCGAACGATCTGTGGATCGATCCCCAGGGAGGCGTCTACTTTAGCGACCCGCGCTACGGCAATATGGAAGGTTTGGAGCAGGGGGGATTTTACGTCTTCTATCTGTCGCCCGATCGCAAGAAGCTGACCCGCGTCATCGACGATATGGTCAAACCGAACGGGGTGCTCGGATCTGCCGACGGGAAGCAGCTGTTCGTCGCCGACGCCGGCGGCAGTAAGACCTACGTCTACAAGATTCAGGCCGACGGTTCGCTGACGGATAAAAAACTATTCGCCAGCCAAGGCTCGGACGGGCTGGCCCGCGATGAGTTGGGAAACATTTACCTCACCGGCGGCGGGATCACCGTTTATGGTCCCGATGGCAGCAAACTGGAAACGATCACTGTGCCCGAGGGACCGGCAAATCTGAAATTTGGTGGGCCGGACAAGAAGACGCTCTTCATCACGGCGCGGACATCGTTTTATTCCGTGCCGATGCGCGTTCGCGGCCAATAGCGCAGTTGCTTGTGGACGATCAACCGGTAGTTAGCCGCTGGGATATCCCGGCGGCTAAATCACGCGCGACGCTGATTACACCAACCGCGCGAAGGTCATTACTCCGCCGGCCGCTCAGCGCGCCCCCGCGGCCGCTTCGCCGCCGAAACGTTCCAGCGCGAGATCCTTCAAACCGCGGAGATCAAGCTTGCCGGTCCCTAGCTGAGGAATCGCCTCGACCTGGCAAAAACTGTCTGGCGATGGGATCCAAATGTTGGGCAGGCCAGCTGCCGCCAGGCCGCGGCAGATTTCATCCGGCGCCATTGGCAACTCAGTGTACAGCACCACCAACCGTTCGCCGCGCGACGAGTCGGGCACGCCGGTGACGGCAAATTTCAGTTCGTCCGGATCGGCCGAAGTGACCGCCTGCAAGACCTCTTCGACTTTGATATGTGGCACCATTTCACCGCCGATCTTCGAGAACCGGCTTTGCCGCCCCGTGATCTGGATACAACCGTCGGGCGAAACTTTGCCGATATCGCCCGAGTTGTACCAGCCGTCCTTGATGACCTTGGCCGTCAGGTCGGGCCGATTCAAATAGCCCTGCATCACATTCGGGCCTTTGAACCACAATAGTCCCTCTTCGTCCGGTCCCAGTTGCGCTCCCGTTTCCGGATCGATCACTTTGACTTGCACGTTGGGGATCGGCCGCCCCACGGTTCCTTCGGGCGGCTCCAGTTGCTCGGGCTTGGTCGCGCGCCCGGGCGGAATGCGGAAGGCGACGATCGGCGACAACTCGGTCGTGCCATACCCTTCGCAAGGGCGCACGCCGAACTTTTTCTCGAACGCCTCGGACAATTCCGTCGGCAGTTTTTCAGCGCCGGTGAGCACCATTTCGAGTGAGGCGAAATCCTCGGCCGGGCAGCGCCGCAGGTAGTTCCGTAGAAATGTCGGGGCCGAAACGAAAATCGTGACATTGTGCTTGCGGCACATCTCGCCGACTTGTCGCGCTTCGAGCGGGCTGGTGTGATATACCCCCTTGGGATCGAGCGACAGTGCCGTCCAGAGCGTGGTCGTAAAGCCGGTGGAATGAAAGAACGGCAGGATCCCCGCAACGCAGTCTTTCTCGTTCAGTTGCAGCAGGTAATCGACACATTCGACGTTCGACGCCACGTTCCGCTGCGAGAGCATGACCCCCTTGGGCTCGCCGGTCGAGCCCGAGGTGAAGATCACCGTCAGCAGGTCCTCATCCTTGATCTTGTGCAAGCCGAGCCAACGCTCGAGCAGCGCTGCCGGCCACGCGTAAGTCATCAGCGCCGCGGCCAGCTTATCGGCCGTGGTGACTTTGTCTTTGAAGTCTTCGAGATAAACCAGCTCGGCGTGAATGTCGAGATTAAAGCGCTCAAGCACCTTACGGCTGGTCAGCACATGCTTGATGTTCGCCTGGCGGATGCAGGAATTCATCACGTCGGACGAAACCGTGTAGTTCAGATTCACGGGCACGCGACCGCACAGCGGCAACGCGATATTCGCCAGAACGGCGCCGGCCGAAGGGGGCACCAGCACGCCGACGAACTTCTCGTCCGCGCCGAGCACGTCGCGCAACAGGAGCCGGCGAAAGATCAATGTTCGCAACAGCAAGCTCGCGCCGGTCATCTCGACACCGGTCGTATCGGCGATTTTTGGTCGCCGCATGGTGCGCCGGCACATGCGAATGAACTCGCGCGGCAGAACAGCAAGTTTGGGTAGTGGTTTTGCCACGGGCAAAAAGTCCTCGTACTGGAACGCCGGCGCGGTGCAGTCCCGGCGGCGCTCATTTCGTTTTTTTCTGGCGGGCGAACCGTCGCGGTTCGAGGTATGGGACGCGGTGTGTGCGTAGCGAGCGTCTTAGGGGCACGGCACGTTGCCGTACCGTCTCCGAGCGCGCGGCCCTGACGCTATTCTCGGACCGGCGCCGGACAACCCTTTGACGCCCCGCGTGGGCGTTTCGTCACATGGTGGGAAAGCGACCGCTGGCGAACGCGTAAACCAGCGGAATTCCCTTGCTGAAAAGATACCTGCTAAATGGCACGGCAGGTAGATGCAGTTTTCTGACTGCGTCCCGTAAACGGCATGCGCCGCAAACTTTTCCGCAGATTTCGCGCGTCCTGGCCGGCGTCAAAAATACCCCAACCAGACGAGTCCCCAGGACAATAATCCGGCATCGGTCAACGCGTGCGACAGCCAGGCCGCATGAATCCCTCCCGGCCGCCGAGCGAGCAGGCTCCACGCCGAGGCGATCATAACGAGTGCCACAAACACCAGTCCTAGCGACATTGCCGTCACATTTTGCATGTTTGCAAAAATAAATAGATGCATCAGGCCGAACGCGGCAGCGCTCCCCAAGATGCCCACGCCATTGCCGAAACGCTTCGACAGTTCTGGGTCGAGCCAGGCGCGAAAATGGAACTCTTCGAGTGCCGAGTTCAACGTGCTCAGAAAGATGACAATGACTACGGCTCGCCAGGGGGTCATACTGAATCGTGCGTCAAAATCCTGGCGCAAGGTTGCGGGATCGATGTGCAGCCATTCCGCCAGCCGGGGAATCGCCAGCATCGAGAGGGATACCGCGGTGAGGGCGATGACGACGCCGGCGACCCAGGTGCCGGTGCGTGGCCACGGTTCATCAAGGGGCCACAGCACCCGCCAGCCCGAATAATGATTGACTCTGCGCCGCCACCACAGCGGCGCCCCCAACTGGAAGACCTTGTAGGCGCTCTGCGCCAAGTAGTTCTTGGCCAGAAGCGTCAACGAGATTGTTTTGAGGATGAAGGGGGCCGCGGCGAGCAGTAGTAACAACCAGGTCATTGAGCGCCAATTCTTGGAAAATTCGGCCGCTGCGTCACAGACCGGCGCAGACGCGGCAGTTCGACAACCCCGCGCAGGGGCACGCTAGCATCTGGTGGTGTGGCGGTCAAATCAGCTGTGGCCGAAAAACCAGCGGTCTAGCTCCGCGCACGGCCGCCGGCGACTCCTCTTGCTCCACGGCTGGCCATAGGTGTAGAGTTCGCCACTCTTGCCTTGGCGCACATGGCCCCTTGGAATCCTTTCATGCAACGGATTAGCACGTTTCTGTTTGGCGTAGCGGTCGGCGGCGCCTTGGTGTTCTTTGGCCAACGTTACCACGTTGTACGCACCGAAAAGGGCTTTGAAACGGTGCCGAAGTTGTCCAGTGGTTTTAACGACACCTACGTCGACGTGCGCAAGTTCCAAGCCGCAGATTGGGAAAAACACAAGGAGTTGGCCGCGGCGATCGTGCACGCGAAGAAGGACTACTTGCTGACCGATTCGGCGAGTGACCAGACGCGCCAAGGCATCGGCCGCTTCGTCGACCAGCTGCAAAGCCTCCGCTCCAGCTGATCCAGGCTCAATAGCGACGCGGCGGCGCACCGCAAGAATTTGGTCGGGCTGTAGCGAACGTTCCGACCGCGCCTGGCCAGCGGCGTCCCTCGAGGCCGCGAGTGACCACGGCGCTTGGGCATCTACGCCCCTTTTAACTGCGCAGTCCCTGGCGTTGCCGGCGCGACCCGCATTGCCTTTCCGTACGGCGCGTCCCGCAGGGGCCGTATAGGTCAGATCTGGCGCAGCGGAATCAATTTTGGTTGAGCGCCGCTCGATATACCCCCAGGACGCGCGCCAGAGATTGACGGCGCGCCGCCAGCGCCAGGGAAAGGATCCGACCATGGAAATCAATCGTAATCATTATTTTCTGGCCGGCCTGGTGATCCTGATGCTCGGCATCCAGATTCGGATGGTCGACTCGTTTGTGCTCAGCTCGGAAAGCACACGCTTCCTGGCCTCCCGCATGCCCAATGCCAAGGGCGCGACCTTTGCCACAATGGTCCCGGCGGGCAGCTCGGCAGGACCACGAAAAACCCTTCATCCACCTGAATGGCTGGGTTGGGCTTTGCTCTCAGTCGGGTCCGTGCTGATCTTGCACAGTCTCGCGATGCCTCGCCCCGCAGGATGAGCGTCGCAGCGCGAGCCGTATTTCGGAAGCTCCTGCCGGGCCGAGGGACATGGCCACAGCCATCAATACCTTGACACCCCCCTGGTGCGGCATAACAT
>CAMFLN010000388.1 GCA_945957305.1 uncultured Planctomycetaceae bacterium
TCGTGGCGTTTCGCGCGCCGGCCGGGCGATGGTAAAGGGAATCGCCAAGGCTGCTCCGGCAATAAAGCCGCCGATATGGGCCGCGTAAGCGACGCCCCCTTCAGCTTCTCCGCCTAGCAAGCCGAGGCCGCTGATCAGTTGGAACAAAAACCATAATCCCACGGCGACGTACCCCGGGATCACGGTCATGACCCGCATCATGATGACCTGCACACGGCGCGTCGGATAAAGGACCAGATAGGCCCCCATCACGCCCGAAATTGCGCCGGAAGCCCCCAGGCTGGGGACCATGCTGTTGGGACCGTTCATATTCATGAAGACGTGACTCAACGAGGCGATGATCCCGCACAGCAAATAGAAAGCGGCGTAACGAGGATGTCCCATGCCGTCTTCCACATTGTCCCCAAAGATCCACAGGAACCACATGTTGCCGGCGATATGCGCGATGCCGCCGTGCATGAACATCGACCACAACAGCGTCAAGTAGACTGAGTAAGGTGTCGGCTGTAGACCCGGCACCTGAAACTGCTGCCCCGTGCGTGGATCGACGACCACGCGGCCGTCGGTCACGACGTCCTTGCCGGTCTTGATTTCGGCCGGGACTGTCGAGAATTTGTACGTAAACGTGTCGTTGGCTCCCATCCCTTGAAAAACCACGAACACGAAAACATTGATCGCGATGATCACGAAATTGACGTAGGGGGTCGTGCGTAAGTCGGAGTTGTCGTCGCTGATTGGGAAAACCATCTGTGATCCTTTGTGCTACTTCTTGCCAATCAGTGAGCGCATTTCATCCCACGGCCGGGTGTTGGCGACGTCGGCCTTGGTCAATCCGGCCCGCCGCGCCTGGTTGATGCCGTATCGCAAGACATCAAGCCCTAGCGTACTGTGGGCATCGCTGGAGATCACGATCGGAATCTGGTAGTTCTTCGCCGCCGCGCAGGCGACGTCATCCAAGTCGAGCCGAGCGGGATTGGCATTCAACTCGAGCAGCTTGCCGTAGTCGCGCGCCGTTTGAAACATCGCGTCCAGATCGACGTCGTACGACTTCCGCCGATTCAGGATCCGACCCGTCGGGTGGGCAATCGCCGAGACGTGCGGGTTCTTCAGCGCGTCGACAATCCGCCGGGTGATCTGCTCGCGCGGCTGATTCTGTCCATAGTGCACGCTGGCCACGACCCAATCGGCCTCGGCCAGAACATCGTCGGGGATGTCCAGCCCTCCCTTTTCCAAAATATCGACTTCCACCCCCTTCAGAACGCTAATTCCCTGCAACTTCGCATTGAGCTTGTCGATCTGGGCCCATTGCTGTCGCAGGCGCGTTCCGTCCAAGCCGTTGGCCATGGTCACGCGTTTGGAATGGTCGGTGATGGCTATGAATTCGAGCCCACGCTCGCGCGCCGCGGCGATCATTTCCTCGAGCGTGGACTTGCCGTCTGTGGCGTCGGTATGCATGTGCAGGTCGCCGCGCAGATCCTCGAGGGCCACAAGCCCCGGCAGTTGTCCCGCAGCGGCCCATTCGAATTCGCGCCGGGCTTCGCGCAGCTCAGGAGGAAAAAGGGGCAAGCCGAGAGCGGCGTAGACCTCTTCTTCGGTTCGCCCGGCAATCGACTGTTCGCCGCGATAGACCCCGTACTCGTTGATCTTCAGCCCCGCGGACTTAGCCCGGCCGCGCAGAATGACATTGTGCCCTTTCGAGCCGGTAAAGTACTGCAGCGCCGCGCCAAAACTCTCGGCAGGCACGACGCGCAAGTCCACTTGCAGGCCGCCCGACAGCCGGACCGACATCTTGGTATCGCCGCGCGCGATCGTGTCGACCACTCCCTCATAAGCGGCGAAGTGATCCATCACGACGCCCGGCTCGGTCGACACCACGAGCAAATCGAGATCGCCGATCGTTTCGCGGCGGCGACGATAACTGCCGGCGGCTTCGACCTGGGCGATTTCCGGGCAGCCGCGCAGGTAAGTGAGCAAGGCCTGTACGTACTCGTCGGCCTTGGCCCAGTAGATGCGGACATCGGTCGTGGCGGCGTGCGACAGGCCTTCGAGGATTTTCTGCTCGGTCTTTTCGCCAAAACCTTTGAGGTCGCGCACGCGATGTGCTTCGCACGCGGCGCGCAACTCTTCCAGCGTGCCGATGTGCAACTCGTTATAAAGCACTGCGGCCTTCTTCGGCCCCAGGCCGGGCACGCGCAGCAGCACCAGGACCGACGGAGGGACCTTGGCCGTCAATTCCACCAGCAGGGGCAACTGCCCGGTGGTCACCAGTGTCGTGATCTTGTCGGCCAAGTCCTTGCCGATGCCGGGTATGTCAGTCAGCTTTCGCTCGGGCGTTTGCACGATCGACGCCACAGCCTCGGTCAAGTCGCGCAGCGTCATGGCGGCATTGCGATAGGCGCGCAAGCGAAAGGGATTTTCCCCCTGAAACTCGAGCAAGTCCGCCACAAGATCGAACTGATCGGCGATTTCGCCGTTTTTCATCGGCATGGCAACGAAAGTCCGAAAAATCTCGGCTGCACCGTTCAAATGACACCGAACCAGATCATATCATACGGGTCCTAGCAACAGAGGGGGCCGACGGTTTTATTGCCGGAAGATTCCCATCCACAGATGACGCAGAACGCGCAGATAAGAGAGATATGCATATGAGGATTGGCGCGTCGGATACTCCGTGGGGAACGTGCCTTCTCATCGGCGCGTTCTGCGTCATCTGCGGATAAGGTTATTTCCTCAGGGGAGTGATGAAGATGAGCACCGAGGAGTTCGCGATTCGCCCCATCGGCTGGGTGCGTGCGTCGCGCGGGACAACGACCGATGACTTTTGGGGCGGAACGGTCGCGCGAATCGAGCTTGACGCTGCGGCGTTCGATCCTTCCTCGCTCGCCGGACTGACCGATTTTTCGCATGTGCAGATCCTCTACCTCTTCGACCGTGTTGACCCATCGACAATTGTCATGCGGGCCGAGCACCCGCGCGAGAACCCGGCTTGGCCGCGCGTCGGAATTTTCGCCCAGCGCAAGAAAAGCCGTCCCAACCGCCTGGGACTCTCGACGTGCCGCTTGGACTCGGTCGACGGCCTGACCTTAACCGTGGCCGAACTCGACGCCATCGACGGCACGCCGGTCATCGATATCAAGCCGTACGTGTTGGAATTCGAACCGCGGCGCGAAGAGGTGCGGCAGCCAGCCTGGATGAGTGAATTGATGCGGGATTACTTTTCGCCGTACCAGAAATAAGCGGGCAACTAGTAGGCGAGCCGGCTGGACCGAGTTCGGCGACGGCTTTATTTGGTGCTCGAACCAGGGGTCTCCTCGTCCAGGGTCAATATCTTATCAAAGTCGACGAAGATCACCGTGGTGCCGTCGATTTCCACGGTGCCGTTTGGCGATTTCAACCCGGCCCCAGCGCCTGGAATATGCTTCTCAAGCAGCTCCTGCGCGACAATCGGCACGCCGCGGTGGGTTTCGATCAGTAAGATGTTGCCGCGTGCCAAGGGCAAATATTTGTCGTACTCGGTATTGAACGACTGTCGAACCTTCCACCCCTTGCCGCGCGCCATCTCGCTGAGGACGTTGTAGTAGGGGGCGTTCCCCGCGATGAAGACTTGCGGCACGACCGACCGGCCGCCGCCAGCGTCAACCGGCAGCAAGCCGGGATCGAGCGCGGAAAAGTACGCGCGGGTTTGCTCTTTCCACGCCTCCCACTGCAGCGACATGATCATGCGTTGCGGATCATTTCCCTTGTGGTAGGCGAAGCGATTGCCTGGCAGGATGCGCGACTGAGGCGAGTAGTTCGTGTAGAGCATTTTGGCCCCGGCGTCGAGCAACGCCCACTTGCCGTCGACGTAGACTTCCAGAAACACATGGCCTGACCACGATTCGAACGGGCGTCCCTGCTTGAAATCCCAGATCCAGGCGACGTCCATTGTCTTGACCCACACCGTAGGAATGCCTGCCGCACGCAAGAGCGCGCCACAGGTGATCGCCTGGTCAGCACAGCCACCGTAGCAGAGCTCGCGGACTACGTCGTCATAGTTACGCCAGGCGTACGCCTTGTCGCCATCGTAGGTCAGGTTGGCTTCCATCCACTCCAGGATTTTGCGAACTGTCGCGCGATCGTTGCGCCCCTTGAGCGCCAGCGCCTGCTTGTCGATGCCCTCGCGGTCGCCCAATGACGACGGCAGATCGAGATACAACTGCGGTGACGCATAATCGATCGTGTCGACCGTGGGTTGTTCGCCGACTTCGCCCCCCAGCACACTTGCCAGGAAAAGTAGTGCAAACTGGCTCATTGCAGGCCCCCGCTAAGAATGGCCACGTGGCTAAATATGCAATTCCACCACATCTCGGTCCGACAGCACATGATCCCCCTTGACCGGCGTGCCGTCGTGAACGCCTGCTCCCCACACGCGGGCGGTCTTTAGTTGTTCAGCAAAATCCTTGTGCACCAGGGCGGCGACGTCGGCGACCGTTCCTCCGCTGCGAATCGTGAAGGGGCGTTCATAGTCCGGTCCCTTCGCCTTGGGATGCTTCGTATAGACGCGGATGACGCCGAGTGCCCGGTAGATCGCGGTGCGCAGCTCTTCCAAGCCGGTCCCTGCCTGCGCCGAGACAACAAACTCCGGGAAATCCCACTGGTGCGATTCGTGCATCAGCTCCAAGCGAATCGGCGCTTCGTC
>CAMFLN010000389.1 GCA_945957305.1 uncultured Planctomycetaceae bacterium
GGGCCGGTCTTGCCGGGCAGTCCCAGCTGACACCCTTATCGTACCATTTCCTCCATTATAGACGTCGAGCGCGGCGAAATGATTCCCCTAATTTCGCACGACATTCGCTGCAATCGGCCCAGATTGCGGCTTCGTAAGGGCATGGCTAAGCTGAACGGTCGCTTTCCCCCTCCCCCGCTTCACGCCCCCGAGGAAGTTCCAGCTCATGGCCACCGCCGCTGCCATTGTCGATGTAGTGCTCGTTCATCCTGACGACAACGTGTGCGTTGCGGCTCGGGATTTGGACGCAGGCGCCGCGGTCACCGCCGGCCGGACGACCGTCACGCTCTCAGGCAAAGTGCGCCTGGGACACAAGATCGCCCTGACAGGATTGCGCAAGGGGGACCGCGTGATCCGCTACGGTCAGACCATCGGCTTTACCACGACCGACGTCGAGCCGGGCGATTGGATTCACGTCCATAACATGACGGCCGGCGAATTCGCCCGCGATTACGCGTACGCGTCCGAAATCCCACCCGAGCCCACGCCGATCGAGGGGCGCACCTTCCAGGGCTATCGCCGCGCCGACGGCCGTGTCGGCACACGTAACTACCTGGCCGTGATCTCGACGGTGAACTGCTCGGCCTCGGTCAGCAAATACGTGGCGCAGCGCTTCGACAAGCAATTGTTGGCCCGCTTTCCGAACGTCGACGGCATTCTGCCGCTAACGCACAAAGGGGGCTGCGGCCTGCAATATGGCGGCGAAGATCACGATCAATTGAATCGCGTGCTGGCCGGCTTCGCCAAGCACCCCAACATTGGCGGTTACTTGCTCATTGGCCTGGGGTGCGAAACCGCGGCCATGCCGTACCTGGTCGAGCACGGCGGACTGGTTCAGCTGGGGGCACAACCGCGCAAATTGCCCCCGATTTTCAATCTGCAAGATTGCGGCGGCACGACCAAGACGCTCGAAGCGGCGCAGCGTCAGATCGCCGCCATGCTGCCGCAGGTGAACGACATCCGCCGGCAAACGATTCCGGCCAGCGAAATCATCTTGGGCCTCAACTGCGGCGGTTCGGACGGTAATTCGGGGATCACTGCCAATCCGGCGCTGGGCGTGGCGAGCGACATGCTCGTCGGGGCCGGCGGCACGTCGATCCTGACCGAAACGCCCGAGATCTACGGCGCCGAGCATTTGCTCACGCGTCGTGCCCGAACGCGCGCGATCGGCGAAAAGTTGATCGAGCGGATTCACTGGTGGGAGCGCTACACCGGCAACTTCGGCGCAAAGCTCGACAACAACCCCTCGCCGGGCAACAAGGATGGTGGGCTGACGACGATCTACGAAAAGTCGCTCGGCGCGGCGGCCAAGGGAGGGACGGCACCGCTCTCGGGCGTGTTCCTGTATGGCGAGCCGATCACGACGCGCGGTTTCGTGTTTATGGACTCGCCTGGCTACGACCCGGCCAGCGTCACCGGCCTGGTGGCCAGCGGTGCGAACGTGGTTTGCTTCACCACCGGGCGTGGCAGCTGCTATGGCTGCAAGCCGACCCCTTCGATCAAGATCGCCACGAACACGCCGATGTACGAGCGGATGATCGACGACATGGATATCGACGCCGGCAGGGTTTTGACCGGCACGCCCGTCGAAGAGGTTGGCCGCGAAATTTTTGATTTCATCCTGGAAGTGGCCAGCGGCCGCAAGACCAAGAGCGAGCAACACGGCATCGGCGAAGAGGAATTCGTGCCGTGGAGCATCGGACCGACGCTGTAGAGAACCGTAAACAACATGCGTTTGGGAGCAGAACGACTGTGCAGTTTACACTTCGGAGCGCATTCATCGCCCTGACCCTTTGCGCTGTCGAGGCGGCTTTGGTTTCCCCTATCACAACTGGGTCGGATTGGGCTTTGGTAACAGCGATCCCTGCAATTTTCCTTGGTCTCATCATCGCCGTGGCACCAATTGTTGGAGCGACGATACTATGGCGTGAAACACGCATCGCTGGATTGCACGAACTCCTGGCATGGTCGGTCGGCATCGTCGTCTTCTCGCTCTCGATTTTTGTCATCGTTTTCCTAACTATTGGCCCCTATACCTTCATATACGGACCGTAGGTGATATACATGAAAATCCGGCTCAGAATCGCGATGTCCGGGTTTTTCATATTCACCCTCTGTCATGCTTCTGAGGCTGCCCCTTCGCCCAACGACCTCGTTCCAGCAAGCCCGGCTGACGCGGCCAGTCAGCCGGGGGTCCATACGTGGCGGGCACTTTTCTACGCGCAAGCCGTGTACGAAAAGAACATGAACGGCCCGGGAGCCGCAGATGGCGGTCCGATCAAGGAATTGGGCCCCGGCATCGATCGGGCCGAAAAGCTCGTGCGTCACCACAGCACGGACGGCAGCGTTGACCCTGAATTGCTCACACCGGCCTCGCGCGAGTTTCTGAAAACCGAGCGGGGACAAGAGTGGCTGGCCGATGGCGCGCGGCTCAAGGCCGAGACGTGGTTCCCGGAGATTGTCGATGCGTACTTCGTCGACGACGTGGTCGCCACGATGGTTGTTGTCTACGCGCGAAAGCCGCTCGACCGCCCCAAAACGGTCCGCACGGTGCAACTCATACGCAGCGACGGCGAGTGGCGTGTATCCCTGGACCTGAAAGCCGAGGCCGTCGCGGCGGGAGCGGAGTACAAGGCCGCGTGGGAAAAGCTGCACGCCGTTATCGAGGCGCGTCGCAAGGAATTTATCGCGCTGGTGACGCGACCGCTCATTGGCCCCTTGCCACTCGATGGATTCTATATGGTCCCCTTTCAGCAGTCGCACGTCTTGCTGGCATTCACCGCGCGCGGTGAGGTGACAATCCACACACCGCGCGACGGCTCGTCGCACACCGAAACCTGCGAATATCAAGTCCTCGGCGATGATGTGATCATCGAAGGCCGTCTGGGTCCGTTGCGCATGAAGATCGATCACGACCGCTCCTGGACGAAGAACGGCCGCACGTTTTATGCCTTGCTGCTACCGAATGCGCGGCATTTGTTCCCTGAAGCGCCGGCAGAAACCTATTACTTGAAGCCGCAAACGAAGCAAGAGCGGGCGATCAATCGTCCGGAGTTGTCCGTTGAAGCCGCTACGCCGGCGAGTACTGAGGAACCCAAGGCGAATTAGCACCAATGCGTGCCGATTGGCGACCAATGGCGGCTTAGCCACCGCATGAGAAGTACATCTTTTGTGCCACTGCTGGCATGTCCAGCATTAATCGACTTGCATACTTTTCACTGCTGGACAAGCCCAAGCCAGCAGTGGCACCCCGATCCGTTTTGACGATGACTTCGAGCCATGACGCCAACACGCATCAAAGGACTCGGCGAAATTGCGTTGCGGGTCGCGAACCTCGACGCCATGCAGCGGTTCTATACCGAGGTCGTCGGCCTGCCGCTCTTGAAACGCTTCCCGCACGCTGCGTTTTTCAAGATCGCCGACGGCTATGGCGGTCACGCCCAAGTGCTGGCGCTGTTCGACCGCTCGGCCGAGCCACGCTACGCTGAATTGAATCCGGCGACCACAACGATCGATCACCTGGCCTTCGAAATCGACCGGGCCGACTACAACACCGAGTTGTCGCGACTAAAGTCGCTCGGCCTGGAAGTGGAAACGGCCGAGCACGCCTGGGTACAGTGGCGCAGCATTTATGTGCGCGATCCGGAAGGGAACCAGGTGGAGTGGGTGTGCTTCGACGAGACGGTGAAATAGACAGCGCGTTCATATCCGGCGGGTCCATCGGCGGCGCAGAAACATGTACATTGACCGTATCATCGGAATGGACGGGACAAGCACCGTAAATACTCCCAGGCTTAATGCGATGGCGAATCCTATGTGTTCTATGAATGCGATTTTACCAGCCCGCCTCCGGCCACTACCGGAAAAAACTAAGCTCCACGCGACCTGGCGCCGCACTAGTACCGCCTCGGTGCGGCGAGGATCGACAGCCACTTAACGATCATGGCAAAGAGCGACAAGGCCTACGATGAGCGACGGTTTACCCCCGAGGGAGTACATCCAATACGTTTCCCTTGGTGGTGGCGGCCGACGCGCCTGATCGTCTTCTTTCTCGGGTTCCGGCTCATGTACGCAGGAATCAAGGTTCAAAGCCTTTTGATGCTCTTTAGTGGCGCGCTCGTCGCCATTTTCGGCGGCTTCTGGTATCTGTTCCGGCCACGAGAACAGAGAGTAGAAAACGCCGAACATTGAAATGGCTCATTTGAAACTTCGGCAAAACCCGCCACTCCCCGCCCCGTTTGACCCCCTGCCCCCCTTCTGTTAATTTTTCCTGCTTACGCTGCGGCCGCCCGGGGCCCCTTGGTTGGGCCCCCGCTTTCGACATCCCCCCTAAGGGCAAAAGGTAGGTTTCCACCCCATGGCTCATGAAGTAACCCTGATCACCGGTGATGGCACCGGACCCGATTTGGCCGCCGCCGCGAAGAAGTGCATTGACGCCACGGGCGTGAAAATCAATAGGGACGAGCAGGAAGCCGGCGTCGACATCATGGAGAAGTACGGCACGCCGCTGCCGGACGCCGTGATGGAAAGCGTTCGCCGCACCAAGTGCGCCCTCAAGGCCCCCATCACCACCCCGGTCGGCACCTGCTTTCGCAGCATCAACGTTCATTTGCGGCAGGCCCTGGGGCTGTTCGCCTG
>CAMFLN010000390.1 GCA_945957305.1 uncultured Planctomycetaceae bacterium
ACATGGCCGAGGTCGTTGAGCGCCGTGCCGTAACTAGACTCGCCCCCGAGTGTGCCCAAGTCGGTGACGGAGTAAGGTCCGATCGCTAAAGCGGCTGGGGGCGCCAAGAGCAACGCCAAAGGCACAAGAAATAATAAAACCCGTCGCAGCATTGGCGTCCTCCGATGATGTTCAACGATCGTTTAGTCTCAGGGCAGGATCCGCAGCTTCGCGAGGGAGAGCCCCTAGTTGACTAAGGCCCGCGCCGATCCCCCGCGCACTTAGAGTTTTGAAAAACTGGGGAAATCTCCCGCGTTTTGGCGAAAAAAACACCGGTCGGGCGTGGGGCCGGTTGGTGGAGCAGGCACGCGTGGCCCTGCGGGCACGAATGCCACTGACGCTAATTTCCGCGCAGGCCACTTGCGCACGCAGATTTTGCCAAAATCTCGAAAATAGTTTCGCCGGGAAACGACAGCGGATCCGGCTTTCTCCGTTTGGTTGAAGGGGATGTAGCGCGAGGTGATAATGCGAACCGTCCTCTCGCCAACCATCTCGGCAATGCATGGCCACGATTCCCAAGGGCAGTCTCGACGCTCGGTCTACCGAGGATTTGTTGGCCGCGGCGCGCGCCGGCTGCGGAAATGCCTTGGGGACACTCTTACAGTCTGTTCGCACCTATTTACTCGTGATCGGCGAGCGCGAAGTACGCAGTGACCTGCGGGTCAAGGTGTCTCCCTCGGACCTGGTGCAAGAGACATTCGCCGAAGGGCAACGGCTGATGCGCGGCTTCACCGGGAACACGACTCCCGAGTTGCGGGCCTGGCTGCGGGCGATCCTGCTCAACAAGATCGCCGCGGCCCGGAGGCGCTATCTCTACACCGATGCGCGGAAATTGTCGCGCGAAGAGCCCCCGGCGAATCGCAGCTCGATCATCGATCAGGCAGAGCTGCTGATCGACGACGAAACGCCCAGCAAGGCGGCCATGCGTCAAGAGGATGCCCAGGTGGTCCGCGCCGCCATCGAGCAATTGCCGGCGCATTATCGACGAGTCATCCAATTGCGAAATTTCGACGCCTTGCCCTTTGCCGACATTGCTGGCTTGATGCATTGCTCGGAGCACAATTCGCGCGCCCTGTGGGTCAGGGCGATGCGCCGCTTGAAGGAGGAGCTCGATGGACTCGACGCCCAACAGTAACCGCAGGCCGCAAACACGAGTCACAGGCCGGTCACCCAGCGACGCGCCTACGGAAAATCAATGCTCCTCGATTCTCCGTACCGACCACGTCGACCAACTGGCGGCCATTCTGGTGCCCCAGCATGAACGCCTGCTGCTTGCGGATTCCTTGGCGGAAGAAAGCGGACCTGGCGATCCGGCCGAGATTTCCCCCGCGGACGACGCCCTGTTGTTGGCAGAAATCGACTCCCTGCAAGCGTGCCTGCGGCGCGTCGAGCGGGCGCGCCGCGACAACATTGTGCATGCTGCCTCGCGGTCCGCAGGCGACACGACCGGCGGCGGGGCGGCCGACACCTTTCGCAATGGGTTGTCGGAAAGCGCTGCGGCCGGCGACGCAGCGGCGACTTGGGAGTGGAATGAGGACTCGGACCAGCCGGCGCGGCGCATCGGGCGATTCAAGATCGTTCGCGAATTGGGGCGTGGCGGCTTGGGAGTCGTCATGCTGGCCTACGATCCGGTTCTCAAACGGCAGGTCGCCCTGAAGATCCCGCGGCCCGAAGCGTTGCTGGCCGACGGCCTACGGGCCCGCTTTCAGCACGAGGCGCAGGCGGCGGCACGTTTGACCCATCCGCACATCGTGCCGGTCCATGAGGTCGGCACCGTGGGACCGATCTGTTTTATCGCCGCGGCTTATGTCGCCGGGCCAAGTCTGGCCGACTGGCTCAAAACAGAAGCGCGCAGAGTCACACCACGCATGGCTGCGGAATTGATCGCCGAGTTGGCCGAGGCCATGCACTTCGCCCATGGCCAAGGTGTACTGCACCGCGACTTGAAACCGGGGAATATTTTGCTCGTCCCGCGCTTCTCAGCCGAATTCGTGGCGAGCGACTCCTCCTACGCTTCCCCGTGGGTTCCCAAGATCACGGATTTTGGTCTGGCCAAGCTCATGGACCTCGCGGGCGATGAAACGCGCACGGGCGTGATCATCGGCACGCCCGCCTACATGTCACCGGAACAAGCCAGTGGAACACGCAGCAAGATCGGGCCTGCGGCGGACGTGTATTCTTTGGGAGCCATGCTTTACGAGCTGCTGACCGGGCGTCCGCCGTTTCGCGGTGAATCGGATGCAGAAACGCTATTGCAAGTGACCAGTCAGGATCCGACACCCCCGCGCCGCACGCGCCCCGAGATCCCCATCGACCTTGAGACGATTTGCCTGCATTGCTTGGAAAAACTGCCGGCGCAACGCTATGCGACCGCCGGCGAACTGGCCGCGGATCTACGCCGCTTTCTGGCCAATGAATCCACGCTGGTTCGGCCCTTGACGACCACTCAGAACTTGGCCCGCTGGGCACGCCGCCGACCGGCCCAGGCCGCGTTGACACTGGTGAGCGCGGCCGCTGTGCTCTTGATCGTGGCCGGAGGTTGGTACCATACGAGGCAACTGAACAACGCTGTGCATCTGGCCAACAACAACGCGGCTTTGGCGGAAAGCAATCAGCGGTTAGCCAGTGATCATGAGCATCGTGCGAACGAGGAACTGTATGTCGCTCAGATGCGCTTGGCGGATCGCGCCTTGCACGACGGCGACCTGCGCTCAGCACAACAATTGATCGCGCCGTTTGGTCCGGGGCAGGAACTCGCGAGCTTTCGCGGCGTCGAATGGCATGTGCTGAGTGCGCGCGTCGAGCGCGCTGCAAACACCGGCGACCAGAACAGCACCACAATCCTGCCACATCCTAAAATCGTCGATACTGCGCAATTCACGCCCGATGGCGGTTTGCTCTTCACGGGTTGCCAGGACGGCCATATCAGAGTTTGGCATGCCCGAGAACACGTTTTGTTGTGGGACATTCCCGCGCACAGTGCCTGTATCAATCATGTGCGGTTTACGCGTGACAGCCGCCAGATGCTGACTGTGAGCTGTGATTCCACCGTCAAGCTGTGGCGTCTTGCGCCGGCGCAGCCCCCCGAGATTGTCCGCACACTGTCGCATGTGGCCGAGGCCTATCACGCCGATTTTTCTCCCGACGGATCGCAAATTGCAGTCCTCTGTGGCCCCCGCAGGACCAGCCCGGATAAATGCCAAAGCGCACTTTATGTCTGGGACGTTGCATCGGGCGAGCGCGTGCATTTCTTCGAGAGAGAAAGCTATGCGTTGCAAGGTGTGGGGTGGTCGCCCGATGGACGTTATTTGGTGGTTTGCGACGGCGGGCGTATCTGCGCGCTGCGCACCGCGGATTGGCAGCCGCACTTCGCGAAGGACTGTGCGGCATCGCGCATAGCATTTCGTCCCGACAACGGGAGGTTGACGTTTCTGGCCAAGGACGCCGTTTACGAAATTGATCTCGACGCTCAGAAGGAGATGTTGTTGTTCGAACGGTATTATTCGGGCCACATGGCATGGAGTGCCGATGGCCGCTACGTCGCGATTGTCGACCAGCAGGGAATTGCTCATTTGCTGGACGCCCAGAATGCCTATCGACCTTACACGTTCTTCCAGCACGAAGACGTGCGCGTGGCAGAGGTCGCTTTTTCACCAGACAACAGTACTCTTGTCACCGCGGGCTTTGATCACCGCGTGTGCCTCACGAAACTGCGACCCTTTCTGAGCCATCAGCCGACCGCCAGCGTGGCATTGCCAGAGGCCCAGGATGGGCTGCACGGTTACGATCTAGACGGCGCGCGGTTGACATGGCTGGAGGATGGCTTTTATCGACGAGTCGACCTGAAGCGCGCGCCGGTCCGATCCTCGGCAGCCGCCACCGACTTGCCGCCTGTAGAACTGGAAGCACAAATCTCCTCGCCCGCCACAAACTTGCTCGAGGAGCCGTGGCCACGCAATCCGATGGTTTGGCGGAGCATGTCGCCAAGGGGGAGTCGCGCCGCGGTGATCAACGGTGAGCGTCGTGCTGTTGTCATGGACCTGAATGCAGGAATGACTTTCGATTTGCCCACAGAATTGACCAAGAGCACGATGCGGCCGCTCGTCTTTGACGAGCGCCCCATTGTCTGCTTGATCAACGATTTCACGGTGACAGTTCTCGACCTGCCGACCAATCGCGTACTATTCGACGAGCGCATCGATTCCGATCCCACGGCGGCGATGTCAGTCAGGTTGTCGCCCAATGGTCAATTTTTGTTGATCATGAATACACCTCGCTCGATACGACTTGTCGATCTATCAACCGCCGAATGCCGCACAGTTTCCACCGATACGTCTTGGGGCGTGGTGACTGCGAGCTTCTCGCCCGACAGCAAGCTGTTCTCGATCGTCGTCAACGAGGCTATCGTAGGCGTCTGGGAGACCGAAACTGTCTGCCAGCGACAACTCATCCGCCCGCGGCAGCGCCCGCTGAACGCGGCGATCTCGGCCGATAATCGCACCATGGCGATTGGCAGCGAGCGGGAATTGATTTTCTGGAACCTGGACCGCGGCCAGGAAATGACTTGCCTTCATACAGCGTCGCCGCCACGGTCCTTATGGTTCGCGCCCGACGGCAGCCGTTTCACCTGG
>CAMFLN010000391.1 GCA_945957305.1 uncultured Planctomycetaceae bacterium
AGGACGGCCTTGGCTCGGGTGATTCTGTCGCCCGGGCCAAGGTTTTTTCTTTTGCGCGAACGAAACCTTCCTTTGCCACCTCCTCGCTCTTGCGGCAATCGTCGCAAAATGTTTGACTCAACGGGCAGAGTCAGGCTGCCGCTTGCGCCTGGCATGATTCCTCGTTGACCTTTCCATCGACCACCCCTGCCGCGATCCGGCCGCGCGGTATCCCGTTCAAGAACAATATTGCATGCACGAAGCCCAGGAATTCCTGCAAACGCTGACAGTCGTGTTGTGCGTGGCGGCCGTCACGACTGTGGTCTTTCAGCGCTTGCGTCAGCCGGTCGTGCTGGGCTACTTGCTGGCCGGCATGCTGGTGGGACCGTATATCCCCGTCCCGCTGATCGCTGATAGCCACATTGTTGCTGCCTTGGCTGAGTTGGGCGTCATCCTGCTCATGTTTTCGCTCGGTATCGAGTTCAGTCTGCGCAAGTTGGCGCGCGTCGGCCCCACGGCGCTGTTTGTCGCGATCGTCCAGTGCAGCCTGATGACCTGGATCGGCTATCTCATCGGCCAGGCGTTTGGCTGGTCCTGGCTGGCCAGTCTCTATGCGGGGGCCGTGATTTCGATTTCCAGCACCACGATCATCGTCAAGGCGTTCGAAGAACAAGGGATCAAAGGCGAATTCACCCAGGTCGTTTTCGGCGTGCTGATCGTCGAGGACATGATCGCGATTGTGCAGATTTCGATCCTGACCGCGCTGTCATCGGGCGAAAGTCTGGGGGCCGTAGAGTTGCTGCAGACCGGCGGCCGGCTGGGATTGTTTTTGTTCGTGCTGACCGTGGTCGGCATGCTGACCGTTCCTCGCATGATGCGGTCGATTGTGCTCTTGCGCCGACAAGAGACGGCCGTGGTCGCCTCGGTTGGCCTGGCATTCGGCTTCGCCCTCTTGGCCACGACCTTCGGCTACTCCGTGGCGCTGGGGGCGTTTATCGCCGGCAGCCTGGTGTCGGAATCGGGCGTCGAACGGACGATCGAGCATCTGGTGCAGCCGGTCAGAGACGTGTTCGCCGCCATTTTCTTTGTGTCTGTCGGCACGCTGATCAATCCAGCGGATATCGCCGCCCATTGGTTGGCCGTGTTAATCTTTTTGATCGCGGTGGTTGTCGGCAAAGTGTGTGCCGTGACTCTCAGCGCCTTGCTGACCGGACAGAGCATTCAAACTTCAGTGAAATCAGGCATGAGCCTGGCGCAAATCGGCGAATTCTCTTTCATCATTGCCGGCATAGGCGCCGCAACGCATGCCACGGACCACGTCCTGTACTCCATCGCCGTCGCGGTGTCGGCTTTGACCACGCTCTTGACACCATGGCTGATTCGGGCTGCTTCGCCCGTGGCCGCCGCGGTCGATCGAAAGTTGCCTCACCCGCTGCAAACGTTTCTCGCTCTCTACGGATCATGGTTTGATCGCTTGCGATCGGACAGCGCTCCGAAGGAAACGTCGCGTATCCAACGCCTCGTGCGGTGGCTGATTGCCGATGCGGCGGTATTCACGCTGATCGTCATCGGAGCGTCGGTTGAATTGGCTGATGTCACCCAGCTGCTCGAGCGGCATTTGAACGTGGCGCCACGCTTGGCCGTCTTGTTGGTGATTGCCGGGGCCGCGCTGCTGTCGGCCCCCTTCTGGCTGGGAATGCTGCGGATGTCGCGGGCGCTGGGCTTCGAACTGGCCACCCGGGCTTTTCCCGCCGCCAATCAAGAGCAGGCCGATCTGGCCGATGCTCCGCGACGCCTGCTCGTTGTCACTTTACAGTTGGCAATCGTCGTCCTCGTGGGCATTCCCGTCGTAGCGATCACTCAGCCATTCTTGCCGCGTCTGCAAGGGGCCGTCGTTCTGCTGCTCGTGCTGCTGCTGCTGGCCGTGCGTTTATGGCGCCAGGCCACCAACTTTCAAGGTCATACCCGCGCCGTCGCCGAGGCGATTGCCGAAGCGATTCGCAACGAATCGCAAAACGTGCAGGCCGTGGCGGCGACCACGCGGCGGGAAGACGTCAATCGCGTACTGTCCGGCTTAGGCTCGCCGGTTCCCGTACGCCTCGAGGCCACGAGCCCCGTCGTCGGGCAAACGCTGGCCGATATCGATCTGCGCGGTGTGACGGGCGCCACCGTGCTGGCCATTCAGCGCGGCGAGCAAGTGGTCCCGGTCCCGTCGGGTCATGAGCGGCTGGCCGAAGGGGACGTCCTGGCAGTAGCCGGCAAAGAAACCGCCATCGAAGCAGCCCGCTTGCTGCTACAAGGCGTCGGTTGAAGCATCACGCGCCGCAAAAAATAACGCGAGATCAGCTCGCGTGCAGTTGCATCACCAGGTCGCGATATCGATTTCGCAGTGCCAGCGTGTTCCATCCCAGATAGAGGTTCGCCCCCATCGAGGCGAACAGCGCCAGCATGGCGCCAATCAGTGGCATCCAGGGACGACTTTCCGTGGTCGAACCTGTCGACCGTTCATCGGATCTCCCGGAGCGAGAACTGTTTTCGTCGTTGGCGCTGCCGCCGCTCGACCTTTCCGAGTTTAAGCGTTCGGTGTTAACTTTATCTGCGGTCGTGCGTTCGGTTCCAGATCGATCGCTGATTGACCGATCGCCGCCAGTTCTATCAGTAACAGACCTCTCAGAGCTTGACCGATCGCCGAACGTCGACGTTCTGCTTTCAGTCGCCGCTCCGTCGAGCGGTTTCGTGTCGCTAGAGCGAGTCCCAAAACTCAGAGCGCTGCCGACGCTGCCACGATCGTTACCCGTCGCAGTGCCAGTTTGCGAACGAATCGAGGGGGGAGCCCCTGGATAGGCAAAGCCGCCTGTGCCTGGGCTGGTCGCACCTGCCGGGGCCGAAGGAGTTTCTTCATCAGCTCCCCGGCCTCGGAGCGGCGAAGAACTGCCAGGCGTGGTCGTGTCGTGGGTCACCGGGGTTTGGCCCGGGGGAACACTGTAGCGATCAGGGGAATTCGAACCGCTGTTCGTGGCGGGCGTTTCATATCCTGGCGGTTCGGGCAGATTTTTCAGCAGCCCTTCGGTCTGGGCATTGACCGAGTCGATGGCTTGCTGTGCTTTGGCCGCCGCGTCCTTGGTCGCCTGCTCCAGCGAATTGACCGCGTTATTCAGCGGCGCCGAAAAGCCACCTGGCGGAGTCAATGAGTTGCCCGCAGGCGCTCCACCGCCCAACGACGGCGCCGCAGAATTGCTGGGCGGAGCCGCGAAATTGCTGGACGGAGCTGGCGCCGCGCCCGAGCCAGCCGCCGCGGGCGAAGTTGGCTGCACATACGTAGGCGCGGGAGCGTAACGCGGGACCGCAGCAGGTGGGCTCGTCGCGGGAGCTGACGGATTGAAAGCCGGGGCGGCCCCTGGCGCGTAATTCGGTTGACCATAGTTATAGGGGGGCTGGTAATTGGCTTGCGCTTTGAGCGCCGTGGTACCAGTTGCCACAGAACCCTCGTCTGTTGCCGGCGAATCATCCGGTCCGGGCACGACCGGTAGCGGCGGCTCCCCCTCGCGCGGCAAAGTGGCATTGCCCACCGTGATGCGATAACTCCGCACGCCGCGCAGCATGGGCGGAATCTCGCTGCGCAGGTCCTGGCCATTTTTCAGCGACTCGAGGGTCTCTTGGTCGATCTGAATGATGTACTCGAATCCTCCGTCCGGCAGTGGTTGCCAGCCGACGTCGAGTCCCAGTGTTGTGGCCGCAAGAATTGCCCACATGCCAGTCATCGCCGTAGTCCTCGTCTGCCGTGTAATCGATGAACCGAGCGGCCATCGAGCGGACCGGCGCAGGATGCAGGCCGGCCAGCTCTTTAAGGTAACGCACAGCGTATCTTTGGACTAGCAGTTGCCCACGCGACGCCCATCGTCAGAACGCGCCGCCGTGAATCCCAGCTCCCTTTCAGCGTGGACGCAGAGCGGACATGCCTCCTGCTAGCTCGCGGGGGGCAGACCTTTGGGCACGGGGGGCGCCGCGGGTTCATCGAGCGCCACCAATTCCGTATGCAGCATGTGCAGCAAGGCCTGCAAGAAAGCCATGCCCATCGGTCCGACGAAGATCCCGATGGGGCCCAGAGCTTTCATCCCGCCCAGGATGCTCAACAGGGCCAACAGCGGGTGCAATTTCGACTGGCCATGCAGCACCATGGGCTTGATCAGGTTGTCGATCATCGACACCACCAGCATGCCGTAGCAGGCGAGTCCCAGCGCAGCATAGGTGCGTTGCTCGTAAACCAGCAGCCAGATGCTGCAGGCCCCCCACACAGCCGCCGCGCCGACGAAGGGGATCATCGCCAGCAGCATCGTCACCACCGTCAGCAGAAACACACTTTCGAACCCGGCCAGAAAATAGCCGATGCTCGCCAGCAATCCCTGGGCGAACGCTGAGAGCAATGTGGCCAGCACCACGGCGCGACTGATGGTCGAAAACTCGTTTAATAACTGCTCTTCGTAACGGTCATCCAGCGGCGAGAGATGCATCAAAGCGCGGATCATGGCCGGACCGTCTGCCAGGAAGTAATACAGCGAGAGGATCATGACTCCCAAACCGACGACGACGTTGCCCAAAAATCCACCCACGGCCTGGCCCGTACCTACAGCCAGCGGAGTGGCGCGCGAGCGGATTTCCTCCTGCAAGCCCCGAATCTGTGCCTCGGAA
>CAMFLN010000392.1 GCA_945957305.1 uncultured Planctomycetaceae bacterium
GTTTCACGCCATGTTGTCGCCGCACTGCCGTCGCTGGTTCGCCACCTGCACGCTCGTTTCGCTGGCATTGTTGACGGAACCAGTTTCCGGCACCGAAGTGATTCGTCTCAATCAAGCAACGTGGGATGACGCTGTCCCGCAGGGCAAGGAGGTCGACAGCATTTACGGCGACTGGGTGTTGCGCAACAAACATGTCGTGGCCGTGATCGCCGATGCGCTGCCCAAGCGGAATGCCAACATGACGGTGCGCGGCGTCGGCGGAGCAGTGATTGACTTGACCGTGCGTGACCAACAATCGGATCAGCTGAGCGCCTACTACCCATTGAATGCGCAGTATGCGTTGGCAGGCCCAGTGGGCACGGATGGTCAGCCCGTCGATCCCGCTAGCAACGCCACGGAGCTGTCGTTTCGTGGGTTTGCTGTGGATAAGAAAACGTCGGCCGTGATCACGTATCAACTCGCGGATGACGCGCGTGCATTGAAGATCACCACGAGGATCACCAATATCACGAAGGAGCCGTTGGCGCTGAATTTGGCAGATTCCATTCGCGCTGACGGCGAATTCCGCTTCGGCGTGATCGAGGCGCTGGGATCCTTTTGGGCCGCGGACAACTACTGGGGCCAGGCGTACGGTGTCCTGCCCGGCGATCGCGGTTGGAAGTTCGAGCCCGATGCGGTCAAAAAAGGGGATCGCCCGCAACTAAAGATTGTCAAAGCTGAGCCCTGGGCGCCGCTCGCTCCGGGCGAGTCGCGCGAGCTCGTGCGTTACCTGTTCCCGGCGGCCAACTCGTTGCAGGCCGCGGCGCTCGCGCGCGAGTTGCGCGGCGAGTCGCTCGTCGGCGCGACGCTCAATGTCAAGGATTCTCAAGGTCCCGTTGCCGAGGCCGAGGTCGAAGTGCAATCGCCCGACGGCACGTTCGTCGGCAACGGCCGCACCAGCAGTGCGGGCCAGATCGCCTTTCGCCTGCCCGCGGGAAAATACCAGGCCGTCGTCAGTGCACCGGGACGCGGCAGCAAGACCATTCCGCTCGATGCGTCCAAGCCGGTGAGTGAAGCGGTCGAATTGGCCACGCCCGGTTACGCGCAGGCCAAGATTACCGGCCCCGGCGGCGGAAAGACCGCCTGCAAGGTGCAGTTCACCGGCCGCGGCGAGACGCCCAGCCCCAACTACGGACCCGACAGCGCCGTCCATGGCGTGCGTAACTTGTATTACAGCGAGAACGGCGAGTTTCGCGTGCCGCTGGCGGCGGGCGAATACGATGTGATCATCAGCTACGGGCCCGAGTACGACGCCGTCTTCACAACCCTGGCAATCACGGCGGGCAAGTCGTCGCCGCTGATGGCAGAATTGAAACGCGTCGTCGATACCACGGGCTACTTGAGCGCTGATTTTCACAGCCACTCGACCCCCTCGGGGGACAACACGGCGAGCCAGGAAGGCCGCGTCTTGAATCTCTTGGCCGAACACATCGAGTTTGCGCCGTGCACCGAGCACAACCGCATCACGGTGTACGACCCTCACCTGAAAAAGCTGGACGCTGTGGATCGCATGTTGACCTGTCCCGGCATGGAGATGACCGGCAGGCCGCTACCGATCAATCATCAAAACGCGTTTCCGTTGACGCCGCATTTCCGCACGCAAGACAACGGAGCACCGCTGTCGGACGTCGATCCGGTGGTGCAAATCGAGCGGCTGGCCATGTGGGAGAACAATTCGGACAAGCTCGTGCAGATCAATCACCCCAACATTCCGCAGATGGTGGGGGACCGAGACTTGAACGGCTCGCCGGACGGTGGGTTCGAAAAAATGTTCGGCTATGTGGATGTGATCGAAGTGCATCCCTTGGGAACGATCTTCACGCGCCCCGAGGCGCTGCCCAACGAGCGCGAACAGGGGAATACGATCTATCACTGGCTGCAGCTGTTGAACTTGGGCTATCGGCTGCCGGGGGTGGTCAACACCGATGCCCACTGGAACTTCCACGGTTCGGGTGGGCTGCGCAACTTCATCATTGCGAAGACCGATGAGCCGACCAAGGCCGCGGTGCTCGATCTGGTGCACGCTTGCGAGCACGGCAATATTGTCATGACCAACGGACCATTTCTTACGGTGCAGGCGAAGGCCGACCAAGGCAACGACAAAGCCGTGGTGGGCGAAGACCTCAGCGCACCCAGCGGCAAGCTCCACCTGGCGGTCAGCGTGCAATGTCCGAACTGGCTCGAGGTCAATCGCGTGCAAATCTTTGTCAACGGCGTGGCCGATCCGAAGTGGAATTACACGCGGCAAAGTCATCCGGACAAGTTTCGCCAGGCCGTGATGGTCTTCAAGGAGGACTTGCCGCTGACCTTGCCCAGTGATGCCCACCTGGTGGTCGTGGCTGCGGGGGAAGGCAAGCAAGTGGGCCCGGTGGCCGGTCCTGATTATGGCAAGGAGATGCCCACGGCCGTGGCCAATCCGATCTACGTTGATGTCGACGGCAACGGCTTTCAGCCCAATGGCGACAATCTCGGGCTGCCGCTGGCGATCACGCCGGGGGCCAAGCCTTCGAAACCGCACAAGCACGACCACGATCACAAGCATTAATACGGCGCGTCACGGTATTCCGAGGGCCCTTGGTCTGAACGAACAGGTCCGCTTAAGATAGCGACCGTATGAATCCCCCGGCTCAGCCTACTCCTGACGAGGTCAATCAAAAGCTGGTTGACCAGTACACCGAGATCGCACAGCTTGCCGGCGGGCTCGCGCATGAGATCAAGAACCCGCTCTCGACCATTGGGCTGAATGTCGAGCTGTTGGCCGAGGACTTGAACGCGGACGATTCTCCCCAGGCACGCCGGGCGCTGGCCAAGATCGCGGTCGTACAGCGGGAATGCCAACGCCTGCAAGACTTGCTGAATGATTTTCTGGCGTTCGCCCGGGTGCGCAAGCCGCGGTTGGAATCTTCGGACTTGAACGAAGAAGTTCGGCGGTTGATCGACTTCTTTCGACCGAAGGCTCGCGAGTCGAAAATCGAGGTAGTCACGTATTTGCAGTCCGATTTGCCCGGCGTTCTGCTCGATCGCGAGACCTTTCAAAGTGCGCTGTTGAATCTTGTCATTAATGCGCAGCAGGCGATGCCCGGCGGGGGACAACTGGTAATCAGCACCGAGGCGACGCCCCGCGGTGTGGCATTGCATTTGATCGACACCGGCTCAGGCATGGACCTGCGGACGCGCGAAAAAATCTTCGACGCTTTCTATACGACGAAATCAGGCGGCTCTGGCCTCGGGTTACCGATTGCCCGCAAGATTGTCGAATCGCACGGCGGGCAGATGCGCGTCGACAGCGAGCCGCAACGCGGTACGCAGTTCACAATTGAACTGCCGGTTCCGCCGCGACTGCCCCGCCACGATCCACCAGCGCCTGTCGCATGACATGCCATTGTGCCCCCCGCGGCCCCGGTGTGTCCTCTCGTCAGCGGTGGACCAGTGGTCGCTCGGGTGCGGGTTTTGTATCATCGGGTCATGCCTGCAAAGACTGCCGAAGCGGCCGAAATCGCGGCCCTGCCGATTCGAGTTTTGATCGTCGACAATGACGCTGCGCACGCGGCGGCCATGTCCGAAAGTCTGGAGCGGGTCGGTTACACCTGCACCGTCGCCACCAGCGGCTCGGCCGGCGCCGCCCAGTTGAACGACAACCTCTTTGATATCGTGATTACCGACCTGGTGATGAACGACGTCGGGGGGCTGGATATTCTCAAACTTGCCAAGGAGAGCCAGCCCGAAGCCGAAGTCATCATGGTGACCGGCCACGGCACGGTCCCCTCGGCCGTGGCGGCGATGCAGCAAGGGGCCTACAGCTACTTATTGAAGCCGTTGGACCTGGGACAGTTGCGCGCGGTCACGGAAAACGCCGCCGCGAATCTGCGCTTGCGCCGTACAAATGCCGAGTTGCAGCAGCGACTGGATGAAAAGTACGGCTTCGAGGGGGTTGTCGGTTCGAGCCCTAAGATGAATGAAGTCATCCAGCTCTTGCAGCGCATCGCGCCGACCAACGCCAGCGTGCTGATCCAGGGCGAAACGGGCACCGGCAAGGAGTTGGTCGCCCAGTCGATTCATCAAAACAGCCCCCGCAAGAACAAGCCCTTCGTGGCGCTCAATTGCGCCGCGCTCAGCGAGAATATCCTGGAGAGCGAGCTGTTCGGGCATGTGAAAGGGGCGTTTACCGACGCGTCGACTGATCGTGTCGGAAAATTCGAGTACGCGCACGGCGGCACGCTGTTTCTCGACGAAGTCGGCGATATGCCCATGGCCACGCAAATCAAGCTGTTGCGCGTTCTGGAAAATGGCGAGATCACCCGCGTCGGTTCGAACGATCCAGTAAAGGTCAATGTTCGCATCCTGTCGGCCACGAATCGCAACCTGGAAAAACAGATCGCGGCCGGCACGTTTCGCAGCGACCTGTATCACCGGCTGAAGGTTGTGACGGTTGTCCTGCCGCGGCTGGTCGAACGGAGTCAGGACATCCCGCTGCTCATCGAACACTTCATCCGCCAATTCGCCAAACGCCATGACAAGCCGATCAAGAGCATGTCCACCGCGGCGCGGCGACGACTGATGGCGTACGATTGGCCGGGCAATGTGCGGCAGCTGCGCAACGTCGTGGAAAGCATGGTGGTAGTGGAC
>CAMFLN010000393.1 GCA_945957305.1 uncultured Planctomycetaceae bacterium
TGTTGAACACGCCTCCCGAGGCATTGGTCAGACCGCTGCCGATGGCCAGGCTGCGGACGCCGGTGCCGGAGAGGCTGATCGTGCCCGTGTTGATCAGCGCTGCAGCCAAGGAATTTATGTCTTTCGTGTTGGCGCCGCTCCATATCGAACCGCTGCCGAGCAGGTTCAGTGTGTTTGCGCCACCAATGGTTCCCTGGGACCAAGCAAGATCATTGATCGTGATGTTCTGGTTGACGTTCACCGTAAAGCCACCAACAGTGACGTTCCAGACATCTCCGAGCGTGGGATTGTCGTTGTTGGGATAGTTGCCCGCCGGAGTGGTCGTCCAGACGGCAGGGTTGTTCCAGTCGCCCGAATTGATCAAGGTTGCCGTGTTTTGCGCCTGCGCGCTAGAGGCTATAGCGAGGGCCAAGGTGCACGCCAGGACGACGAGGTGTACTGCTGATTGCCCGCGGAAGAATCTCGGGCGAAGCTGTGCCAAAGAAGGGTGGTCAGAGACCGTCGACGTAGGGGCGCAAAACATGTAGCTTGCTCCGAGCGCAGGACAAAATAATCGATGGGGATCAGAGAACTGCGCCCCCGGGGGCGCAGATAACTAGCCGCGAAGAAGAAACCAAAGCAACAGATTGATTTGGTTAGCGGCTCCCTTGCTCAGAAACACTTCACTTGGCGATATGATGCATATCCCCCAGTGTGATTGCAAGGGAAATCTGCAGAATTCCACAGCCCGACCCTTTGCCTGACGCGTTAGGTTGGCTGACGCGTGAGGTACGGACTCTGTGCAAAATGGCACAGCATGGCCACTTCGCCAGACGCGCACAGGCGGCGTGTTGCAACGAAGATCAACTTTTCGACGGCGCGGGCTCGGCCTTCCGCAGCCTACTTCGGCACGCCGAAGAAGCGGAAGCGGATGTGTTCGGCCAATACCCGGCGATACTCTTCGATATCGACGTCGCGTTCGCTGCACGGCAAGAACAAGACGCCGTCGTCGCGGAAATTGTCATCCCAGGCAATGACCTCGTCGTCGGTCCACAGCTGGTCGTACTCCTTGAGCTTGTCATCCGACATGCGGCTGAAATAGCTCCGCAGGTTGACGTCGGTTTCATCCATCGCCATCCCGGCAGGCAAGATTTCGTAATTAATGTTTTTGTCGGTCATGACCAATCCTCGCTCAGGGGATAGTGCGTGTATCTGCGGTGGCTCGACAACGGATCGCGGCAATTGTGTTTGCGCAGGCCGCCAAGAGTGCCAGCCAAGAAACGCCGCGAAAGCTCGATTCTAACCTTCGTCCGCCGTGGATCACAAGCAACCGGTTGGCCTCGCGAAATAGCCTCGCCGGACAGGGTCGCCTTGAAAGCCCGGAAAAGCGGCGCATAAAAAACCCGCCCCGCGGCATACGCGCGGGGCGGGTTCGATACCTTCGTCTTTCGGCGTTCGAAACCTTCCAGCCCTAGGCCTGGAAAGAACTGCCGCAGCCGCAGCTTTTCACCGCGTTTGGATTATCGAACGTGAAACCGCGTTTTTCCAAGCCGTCGTAGAAATCGACCGTCGTGCCATCCAGGTACAGCGCACTCTTCTTGTCGACCACGACCGGGACACCGTGGCAGTCGAACTTCGAGTCGACCTTCTCGTCGAAAGCCTTGTCAAAGCCGAGGTTGTACTGGAAGCCGCTGCAACCGCCGCCGACCACGCCGACGCGCAGGACCGTTTCCTCGCCGAGCTTCTGTTCCTGCATGATCCGCTTGACTTCCGAAGCGGCCTTTTCGCTGAGCATGACTGCCATGAGATTTCCGAGCCTCCAGGATTGGAAGGTTTAACTGTTCGGGATCGTGTTTGCTTGTGCTGGCGAAAGCTGATTTTCGCAAGCGAATGATGTCTTAATTATACGATCCAGCGTCGAAAGGGAAGAGCGCCGCTCCCGGAAGTTCGCCTGCCTGGCCAAATCGCCAGGGGCGAGTTCTCCCACCCTCTGCAACCCCGGGAAATCAGGCCAGGCTGCTCAGCTTTCGCAGCCGGCAGACCGACTCGGTCACGGCGTCGACGGCAAAGTCCACCTCGTCGGCCGTGTTGAACCGCCCCAGGCCAAACCGCAGACTCGCCCGAGTTTGGTCTTCGTCCAGCCCCAGGGCCTGCAGGACATGGCTGGGCTCGGGGTTGGCCGAGGTGCAGGCGCTCCCCGAGCTGACCGCCAATTGCTGCATGCTCATCATCAAGGCCTCGCCGTTGACATAGGCAAAACTGGCGTTGAGATTGCCCGGCAACCGGCGTTCGTCAGCCAAAGGAGGGCCGTTAAGAATCACCCCTTCGAGCCGTTCGATCAATCCTCGGTGCAGCCGGTCGCGCAGATCAGCCAGCCGCGGCCGTTCGCCAGGCATTTCTTCCTGACACAAAGACAGGGCCTTGGCGAAGCCCACGATTCCGGGGACGTTCAATGTCCCGCTGCGGGCGCCCCCTTCTTGACCTCCCCCTTCGATCTGCGGCTGAACCCGCGCGGCGGAGTTGCGTCGTCGCACGTAGAGTGCACCGATGCCTTTGGGACCGTAGATCTTGTGGGCCGTGAAGCTCATCAAGTCGACGCCCAATACGTCGACGTCGACCGGCACTTTGCCAACCCCTTGCGTACAGTCGCAATGCAGGGGAACGCCGCGCTGTCGGCAGATCGTGGCGATTTCGGCCAGGGGTTGGATCACGCCGATCTCGTTGTTGGCCAGCATGACCGACACCAGGATGGTGTCCGGACGAATCGCATCGGCCAGTCGCTGCACATCGAGCAGGCCTGGACAGCTACTGCCGGCTTGCTCGACCGGCAGCAGCGTAATTTCAAACCCGCGCCGCCCCAACCGTGTCAGCGGGTCCAAGACCGCCTTATGTTCGGTAGTCACGCTGACCAGGTGGTTGCCCTTGCGGCGGACTCGATCGGTGATGCCGCGGATCGCCAGGTTGTTACTCTCGGTGGCGCCGCTGGTGAAGACAATGTCCCGATCGCGCGCGCCGATCGCGGCCGCGATCTCGGCCCGGGCCGCATCGACGGCCTCTTTGGCTTGCCAGCCGAACGAGTGGCTCACACTGCCCGGATTGCCATACTGCTCGGTGAAGTAGGGCAACATCGCCTCGACGACGCGCGGGTCGACGCGCGTCGTGGCATGGTTGTCCATATACACAGGGAGTTGGATCATCGAAACCGCGCTGTCAGCATGCCCCGAGCCAAGATTCATCCGCTGCGAGTGCGGACGAGACAAGAGAGTTCCAGACTGCGTTCACCTGTCGGGCAGTGCAGGTCTAGTCGGATAATTTTAGCTGTCGGCTCGGACGCAGGCCACCCAAGCGGGATCGCGCTGCTTTAGCCAATCGCGGCTCGCCGAATGCCGGGCTCTCGGGGGAGCGAACGGACCGAAGGAACAACCAAGCTTGTAAGCGGCCGGCCCTACTTCCCTGGTCCAAACAGCGCCCGCAGGCAGATTTGCGACCAGGTTTCAAAACCGCTCAAGTCGGCCAGCAACTCTTCGACCGGCTGAAAGCCGCACTCGATCAGTTCGCTCTCACGCGGACGGACCGCCGGCTCCTCGACGTCGAACAGATGCACCACTCCGAGGTGCACGCGACCGACGGGCGTTTCGTCGTCGTTGATCAACCCCACGCACTGTTCGGTATAGGGGGTATCGATAAAGACCTCTTCGGCCAGTTCGCGGCGCATTCCCTCGGTGTACACATTGTCGCCGGCATGGACGTCATCCGACGAGATATGTCCACCAATGCCGACGCTGCGCTTGCTGCGCAACCGGCCTTCTCCCTGTCCCTTACCGCGCGTATAGACGAACACTGTCTCGCGCCCCGCCGCATCGACATGGCGAAAAACACAGTACGGGATCAACTGCTTGAAGGAAGGGTCTTCTTCCATTTCGCCGCGGGGACGATAACTCGTGTGCACGGGCTTCAACAGCTCGGCCAGGTAGCGCGTAGCGTCGGCCGAAAAGCCTTGAAAATGCCCCAAGCGATGAAACAACTCGGTCGGCACGACCAGGACATGTTCCGTCGAGACCTCGACCATGGGAGACTCCTTTCACTTGGCGCCGGGAATGGCCGCACGCATTTCCTAGGGGAACCGGAGTGTCGGCGGACTTCGAATGCGTGCCCAGTATACGGATTGCTAGCATGCCTGACGAGCGGCTCGCCGGCTGTTCATTGGCGCAGCCGCGTGCAGACGCGAATTCGGTTGCCGTCGGGGTCGACGATCGTCATATCCCGCAGATTTTCCAGCGTTTCGCTAGGAGGCTCTTGGATCGGCACGCCGCGACCGACGAACTCTGCGTGCCACGCATCGACGTCGGGGACATACAGGTGGACCAGTCCGCCTGGCTCACAGTCTCCCGTATGCTCGGTCAGAAATAACTCCATACCGTCGCGGACGATCGACATGAAAACCGGAAAATGCGGCTCGAAGCGATGCTCCCACTGAATGGCAAAGCCCAGTCCGTCAACATAGAACGCCTTGCTGCGTTCGTAATTCGTAATCCGCAGAGCCGGAATGACTCGCTGCATGAAAAATTCCGATCCAGTGGGACGGCCCTGTCATAATTGCGAGCAGGCTCAAGCAGTCTGCTCGGGATCGACCAAAATCTTGCCCCCTAAGTAATTCGCATTTCCTCCGTCGTGCTC
>CAMFLN010000394.1 GCA_945957305.1 uncultured Planctomycetaceae bacterium
GACAAGATCCAGCTCACCTCGCAGCCGATCAAGAACGGTGCGCTGTACCGCTTGGAAGCTGAAGAGGGGATTCTGAAGATCCTCGGTGCGGCGGTCCGGCTGGCCGCGGCCCAAGGCGGCCTGGGAGCGTTCTAGTTCATGGGTCTCGTGATGGCCACGGCCATCGTGCAACCGTGAGTAGAATTAATTCCGAGATAAGTCTTGCTGAATCTGTACGGCGTCGGTCGCTCACCAGCGGCCGACGCCGTTTTTATTGATCTCGGTCGGCGTTCGCCCCCTGTAGTTTCCCAGCAGCACGCGTTACGCTAAAGTAGCAGGACGAAATCCCTGCGACGCCGCTCGCTCGCCCGCGAGGCCGCGATTGTCCTTTTCCGCCGGCACACCGACACGGCGGACCGGTTAGTTCACATAATTTCGCCAGGATCTTGGGATGCCAATCGTCAACTTCGTCAACGAGAAAAAACAGGTGCAAGTCCCGGAGGGCGCCAACCTCCGGACCGAAGCCATGAAGGCCGGTATCAAGCTGTACAACGGCCTCAATGGTTACGGCGCGAAGCTCAATGAGCTGGTGAATTGCCACGGCTTCGGCCATTGCGGCACCTGCCGCGTGCTGATTACCAAGGGGGCCGATAACGCCAGCCCCATGGGCATGGTCGAGACCTTCACCTGCAAGTACAACCCGTTGTCGCCGGCCTTGTTTGCCTTCATCGGCAACGAAGACAAAATGCGCCTGGCTTGCCGCACCAAGGTCATGGGGGACATGGACGTTGTAACGCGTCCCGATTTGAACCTGACGGGCGACAACTTTTTCAGTTAAGCGCCTGTGCCTGACGAGACTCTGCGAGCGCGGGTGTCTCCAAAGGAAAAAGCAACTCGCGGATTTAGTGGACAACACGCCGCGCCGGCGCGAACTGCCAATGCGGGGGAGTGACACGCGTCGTGAAGCAGGTGGTCGCCGTCGTCAAACCGTACCTGGTGGAAAAAGTCCTCGAGGGACTGAAGCGCGCTCCGCTCGAAGCCGTCAGCGTCCGCGAAGTGAAAGGGTACGGGCGTCAGAAGAACTATCTCGACCAGTACGCCGGCAGCGAATACTCGCTGGCCTTTCTCCCCAAGGTTGAAATCACGTTGTGGGTCGACGACGCCCGGGTGGAAGAGATTACCCGTCGCATTGTTGAAGTCGCCCGCACGGGGCGCATGGGAGACGGCAAAATTTTCGTCCTGCCGGCGGTCACGTATGATCGCGTGATCGACATCGGCAAACCGGCCAAGGGGAAGTGAACAACTCTCCTCATCGTCACGTGCCTTAGGCGTTGGCTAAAGCTCACAGAGCGTCGAGTCGCCTGCTGGGTCGTCGTCCGAACCAGATCTGTAATCGCGATCAATCGCGAAATCGATCGCCGCTTGCGTGGCGTGGACCAGACGAATTTCGCCGTTCAATACGAATCGCAATTTGTCCATCTGGTCGAGAAGAATCGGCAGCGACAACCGTAGCAAATCGGCGGCTGTGACCAGTTCGCGAGGTCCCTCGGCAAAGACCACCACTCGGCATTCTCGCGCGACTGAGGCGGGGAGAAGCTGCAACGTCGCACGTGGCACAGGCAGTCGCTCCAAGCTGCTGCTCACATCGGCCACCGGACGGCCGCACGCCGGACAGGCAATCGACGGTCCGGATGATCCAGGCTGTTGCTGGTTAAAACCGCACAGACGGCAGCGAAACGACGAGCCTTCACTTGCTGCGCCTATGGCAGTCATTCCTGACGCCCCTCGCCTTGAGTATCGTGGCATCCACGCCGGGTGCCATGCTCACGCTCGTGTGAGCATGTGTTTTCCTGACATGCTGGATGGAATCGCGACGTCCTCATGGCCACGGCGGCCGTGGCCATGGCACACAGAATTTTGCTTGAAAAGCTGAGCAGGACATCTAATCAAGCCAGTCTTGTTCGGCCAAGCGCGCCGGGACGTATTCTTCGCTGACGTAGCTGATGTTCTTCGAGATCAGCGACTCGACTTCCAGCTTGAAGCCGTTTGATAACATGCGCTCGATCTCTTTCTGCCACGACTTCTTGCCCACGAACCACGGGTATTCGGCAATTTGCCGGGCTCGCTTACGGTCGTTGTCATTGAGATTGATCTTTACGCTGTTCGACAGCTGGCAGCGCTCGAAGTCGATCGAGCGCAGCCCCAAGTAGCGGGCCTCGGGAATGGCCATCCGCTTCGACTCGAAGGCCAGGTTGATCGAACCCTGCTTGAGCACGCTATAGATGTAATAACCCCAAGGGTCGTTATCGAGCAGGCAGTAGATCGGCAGCTTTAGTTCGTTGTGCAGGCGATACAGCATCCGCCGCACGCCGCGCGTCGGTTGGCCGGCGCCGTGTGTCAGCAGGCAGTTGTGCTTTCTCCAGAATTTGTCTTCGTTGAAGCGCTGCCAGACCGTGCCCTTTTCGACATGGAGGATGAATTTCGCATCACATTTCTTGAACTGAATGACCTCCGGTTCGACGATCGACGGAATGCTGTACCCGCCCGAGCCCATCCGCGAGCAATCGATTTCGTCCCCTTTGTCGATCAACGTGATGGGACCGACCATGTCACCCCGTTTCTCGGCGTACAGGTGCAACTCCTCGCGCAGCGCGTCGATCGCGACTTCCACGTCTTCGATGATCGTGTCGGACTCGGGCTGATCGTTGAAGGTCTCTTCCTTGACCCCTTCGATCGTATGTTTCATCAGGTAGTACAGCCCTCGCAGGCTGGTGGTCTTACCTTGCTCGATCAACTGCTTGCAGCCGCTGGCCACGAGCATGGTCTGCATGTACGCCTTGGCCTGCGAGAGGTTGAACAACTGGCGGCGGTTCGTGTTCGAACCCATCTCGACGAAGCCTTTCGACTTGTTGTAGCGCACGTTCGAGAGGGCTCGCGCCGGAATATCCAGATGCGGCTCGCGTTTCTTGGCGGCCGTGGTGGCCACGACGTCGGCCATGCCGACCAATTGCCCCATGGTCTTCTTGTCACGGTCGTTGAGGGGAACGGCTTTCGTCTTGGACGGCTCGTCCGTAGCGCGGCGCGAAGATCGTTTGGCCATGATTTTTCAATGCTGCCTATATAAGAGCTTACTTGCGTTTTTTGGATTTTGAGCGGCGCGCGGGAGTCACCTCTTCCACCGCGAGGGCTGGTGGTTCCGCGACTTTCTCCGCGCCGCTGACAACCTTGCCCGTGCCGGGCTCGACGATCAACACGTTGTCGCCGAAGTCTTCCTCCTCCTCGGCGATCGGCTTGCCGCTCTCGTCGAGTACGACGTCGGCTTCGGCCGTTTTGCGCTTGGCCACGGCGACCAGCTGGTTGTAAAGCGCTTCCTTGTCGGCGCCGTTGATCGTCTGCACAGCCTGGGCCACCTCGCCCAGGTACCGCAGGAAGACGTTGCGGCGTTCCCCTTCCTGCTTCACACGCATCCGGCGACGCATATACATGCCCAGCTTGCGTCCCACCGCCTGTAGGGCCAGGCGCAATTCTTTTTGAATCTCGGGGTAGTTGGCGACCGCCTCTTTCGATTCGCTGGTAAACGGCACCCACACGCTGGCGATGTGCGCCAGAATGGTGATCGGGCCCGAGGGGAGCGAACCGCGCGATTGGCTCAGCCCATAGCTGCGCCAATTCATCGCCACGATCGATTGGGTGATCGCGCACGCGGCGGGTTGAAACTGCAGCGGCACGCGATTGGCGTACCGCAGCACGTTCATCGTCTGCCCGTCTTCGACGTTGACCGTCCGCATCGTTTCGTGCAGCTTGGCGATGTCCTTGGGTTTCAGCTTGCCGGGAGCGACGCGCGTGCCCAATTCAGCCTCGGCGAGGGTCTTGTCCGCCGCGTCCGAGCCGAAGCCGGTGAACGTGCTGATCAAAAACTGCCGCAGCGTGCGGGCGTCGCTTTCCGCCAACAACTCGGTCAAGGCTTCGAGCGAGATCTTCTGCGCCACCGACGCGCCGCCATACGCCAGGCCCACCTCGATCTGAAACGGGTTGCCCCGATACACCGCCGGCGGACGCGTGGCCGCCACGTAAAACTCGGCCGGCACCACGTGGTGCAAACCCTTCAGTAACCGCTCTTCGCCAATCGGCGACAGGCAGTCGGTCGCCGGCGCGCTGATCTTGGTCTGCTGAATCGCCTGGAACAGTGCGTCCGCTTCGTGCCGGCCGATCTTGTGCGGGTGAGCGCGGACGGAAAGCTTGGCGGTGCTGCAGATTTTACTCGCGACTTGCGAACTGACGCGCGAAAAGCTGCTGGTCAGAAACTGCGACAGCGTCGGCGCCTTGCCGTCCTTGAGCATCGTCACCAACATGCCCAGCTCGATGCCGTAAGGATGTGGCTTGATTTCTTTCGGTTCAATCGGCAGCGTCTCGGCCGAACGCGCGTAATCGTGCGACTGGTTTTCCGGATCGAGATAATGGAACGTCGCGTGCGGGTTGGCGATCGCGGTTTGCTCCAGGTAGTCGTCCACACTGCCGCGGCCGCGGGTATAGCGCGCCTCGAGCTCGATCGTGACGCGGGTCCCGTGGTCTTGTTCGATCCACTCGATGCCGTGTTTCTCGATCAGCTTTGCCCCGGCTTCGCCCGGCGGAATATCGACCCCTTCCCCCTTACCGTTGAGAATCTCGGGC
>CAMFLN010000395.1 GCA_945957305.1 uncultured Planctomycetaceae bacterium
GCCGCTGACTGAGAGCTATTCCACCGGCGAGCTTGCAGTCGCCGTCGATCGCTTCTTCTGCGCGTTACTTGCTTCGAGAGAAACCTCCATGAACCGCTATCGCTCCGCACTGACGTTGTTTGCGTTGACGCTGCTCACGCCGGGAACTTGTGCTGCCGCCGCGTCGATCACGCTTAACCCGGACAAGGATAATACGATCATCCAAGTCACCGATCCGTTGGCACAATTGAGCAATGGAACCGGTGATATTTTCGCGGGCCGCACGAATCAGGACGGTTCTGGCCCGGCGATTACCAGCATTCGCCGCGGACTCGTTCATTTCAACGTCGCCGACAGCCTGCCCGCAGGCGCCACGATCACGGGCGTCTCGTTGAGCGTTCGCAACGTGATGCGCAACAACGGCGATCAGACGACTATCCTGGAACGCGTCCTGCAAAATTGGGGACAAGGCACTTCGTTCTTTGCGGGCGGCATTGGTGCTGCGGCGACGAATAATGATGCCACCTGGTTGTACACGTTCTACAACGCCGCCAACCCGTCTGCGAGTCCCACCTGGACGACGCCCGGCGGTAGCTTTAGCTCGACCGTTTCGGCCAGCACTGTGGCACTGGGCGGATCGACGGGCAATCTGGTGAGCTGGAGTAGTGCGCAGATGGTGGCCGACGCGCAGGACTGGCTCAACAATCCGGCGAACAACTTTGGCTGGGGAATTATTGGCAACGAATCGACAGGTCAAACTGCCAAGCGATTCAACAGCAGCGAAACCACGACCCCGCCGACCTTAACGATCACTTACACAGTGCCCGAACCGGCAACCTTGATCCTGGGCGTCATGGCCGCGGCGGGCGTCTTCCTGATCGGAGTGCGGCGGCGCAACCACGACTAGCCCGCACGAAACAGGCGGAATCGGCATGGCATCGTTGGCAGTTGGAAAGTGCGCCGCGCATTCTCCTGCGCAAAGCCAGCCGGAACCGCGCGGCTTCACGCTCGTCGAATTGCTGGTCGTCGTCGCGATCATTGGCATCCTGGTTTCGGTCTTGCTGCCGGCCGTGCAAGCGGCGCGGGAGAGCGCGCGGCGGGTGCAATGTCAAAACCAACTTCGGCAACTGGCGCTGGCCACGCATGAGTACCACGACGCCCAGTTGATGTTCCCCTCGGGCGTTGATCAGTCGTTGTTTCTCACCCCGCCGGTTTATCGCTGCTTCTCGCTGTTTACTTACCTCTTGCCCTACCTCGAAGAGACCTCGCGAGCGCTGCAGTGGGAATTGCAAGACCCGTTGCTGAACACGACGGGCGGGACAAACGCGCGCACTGCGGCGGTCGTTGGAACCTTCGTTTGCCCGTCGGACGTGCTGCCCGAGAATCCTATTCTCAGCAGCCAGGGGTGGTACCAGGCGTTGACCAGCTATGGGGGGAACGGCGGTACGCGTTCTTACTTCTTGCCCTCGGCCACGGTGGACGGAATCTTTCACACGACGGGACCGGCCTCGGAGCCTGTTCAACGGCAACGCGCGATCAGGTTCGCGGACGTGACGGACGGCACGGCGTCCACGCTCTTGCTGGGCGAACGCAGCCACAGCGACATTAATTTCGAGTCGTTCGGCGAATCAGGCTGGGTTGATCGACTGTCGCAATGGGGCTGGTGGGCCGTTTCAGCGGGACGCAAGGCGGCCGGACACGTCACGATGAGCGCGTACGCACCGTTGAACTATCGCTTGCCGTTCAACTACGCCGCCCGCAATACGGCCGTGCCCCCGGCTAATGATCCGAATGTGTTTCAGTACTATTTCGACCTGCGGATCTGCGCCTGGGGAAGTAATCATCCTGGCGGAGCTAACCTGGCGTTTGCCGATGGCTCGGTCAGTTTCGTCGGGGACCAAATCCCCTTGCCGACGCTGCAAGCCCTGGGCACGCGCGCCGGCGGAGAAGTGCCGGCCAACGGAAGTACAGGCCTGTAGCCATGCAACGAAAGTATTACCGCCCGAGCTTCAGCGCCGGTGTGCCATTGACCGTGGCCACATGCGTCGTCGCGCTGACGGCCGGCGCCGGCTGCAGTCACCCAGAGCCGTTGACCGAGATCCATGGCACCGTCCGCATTGCCGGAATCCCGGCCGCGAACATGTTGGTCAATTTCGTTGCCGAGGAACGGGGCGCTGCGAGTGCCTCGGCCGTGACCGATGATAAGGGGTTCTACGAAATCCGCTCGTCCGACGGACGCGCGGGAGCGGCGCGCGGCCGCTATCGCGTGGCGCTCGAAGATCTGAATCTCTACAAAATCGAACGAACCGATAAACCGCCGACCAAGGAAAACTCTCCCTTGCCGTCCCGCGTCGCCGGCTCTTACCGATCAGCCGCATCGAGTCCGCTGGAATGCGTCATCGGACTCCAGAAGCAGGAATTGAACTTCGACCTTCCCGCGGCTCACCCCTGAGAATGTGATTTCCAACTCACCGACAGCCGAACAGAGTCAACTCATGAAAAAGCATCTACGATCGTTGCTTGTAGCCGGCGTATGTGGCGCGCTAGTGGTGGCGGGTGTCGTCGCGAACGCCGTTTCCGCGGCGGATACCGAACTGCGCATCATTGTGCCCGATGCTGACAACTTGCAGTTCATGAGCTTTTGGGTTGCCCAAGGGGCGGGTTACTTTGCCGCAGAGAAGATCAACCTGCAACTCCTCGTGCCCGACGAGCCAAACCAAGCGCAGAGCCTGGTCCTACAGGAAAAAGCCGACTGCGCTGTGCTGCCGCCGCCGATGTACCTGGAATTGATCGCCCAAGATTTTCCCTGGGTGCTGGTGGCGAATCTGCTGGAAAATGACGCCATCAATTTGATCGTGCGGCGGAGCGTATTCGAACAGCGCAAGCTGTCGGCCACCGCCCCGCTGAAAGAGCGCCTCGCAGGGCCGGCTTGCGGGTGGGCGTGGCGCCGAATCCGCCGACACGATTGCGCGCGTTATTCGCGTCACAAGGCTTGGACGCCGATCGCGTGATCGAACTCGTAATTCTGCGCGGCCGCGAGCAGAACCGCGGATTTGCCGAAGGACGTGTCGATGCGCTCTATGCGCATACACCGTACCTGGAAACGGCGCTGGTCGACCAGGACGCCGTGATGCTGGTGAATCAATCCGCCGGAGAGGTGCCCAAGCTCGCCGTGCGCCAGATTCACTCCTTGGCCGTGTCGCGCCGCCTGGCAAAAGATAACCCCGACGCGGTCAGGGCACTCGTGCGGGCTGTGATTCGTGGTCAACGATTGCTACATGCGGATCGCGCAGCGGCGGTGCGGGCCATCCTCAAGGAATTCCCCGAGATGAACGAGCGGCACGTGCAGACCGTGGTCGACATTTACGAGCCGGCGATCCCGCGCACACCGCGCGTCTCGGCCGACGGTTTTCAGGCAGCCCTGGATTTATTTCCCGCCACACGGCAACGGCCCGACCTGGCGGGCATCGACTTGAACCAGTTCGTCGCGCCTGAGTTTGTGGACGCAGCACTCCAGTCCTTGGAAAAATAACGAGGACGTTTCCGCCGCCGTCTACTTCGACTCGCCAGCTTCGGCGGGGGCTTCGGCTGGTCCCAGCAATTCGGCCAAGAGCCGACCCAACTCTGGACCGCGGGCGCGCGTGCTCACGACTTTGCCCTCTTTGTCGACGAGAATCACGGTCGGAATCCCCATGATCCCGTAATGAGTGGCCACCGGATTACTGTCCCAGGCGCCGTCATGCAATGTGACCCAAGGGTTTTGCTCTTTATGCAGGAACTCTTCGAGGGCCGGTCGATCCTGATCCAGGCTAATGCCGACCACATCAAAGCCTTTGTCGTGATAAAGCTCGTAGTTCTTTTTGACGTTGGGTAATTCCGCCATGCAAGGTCCACACCAGGTGGCCCAGAAGTCGACGAGCACGACCTTGCCACGATATTTTTCCCAATCGAACTTGCTGCCGTCCATCAAGGTGCCGTTGATTTCCAGCGGTTGTCCGGACAACTGCAAGCGACGAGCGGCGCCCTGCATTTTGGCCCCGGTGGATGCCACCTTGGGGTTCTGGCTTTTGACAAGCGCAGCGCCTAACTCGTTGTAGACGTCAACGGCGGCGTCCGGCTGGGCGCCGTATTCCAAGCCCGAGGCCACCTGCATCGCGGCCGAGGCGGCCAGCATTTGCGACGATTCCGAGGCTCCGGATGTGATAAAGCTCTTGATGTCGTCGATCAATTGCTGGCGTTCCTCGGCCGAGCCGGTGCGCGCGGCCATCGCCCGCAGTTGCAGCAACAGCGCCATGGCGTCGTCGTAACCCTCGAGTTTCTTGTCTTCGGGGGTGGCAGTTTGCTGGATTTTTTCAGCCGCCGCTTTCAGCGCGGGCATCATCTTCTTACGATGCTCGAGCATTTGTTGCTGATTCGTGGGTCGGATCGCCCGCACATCCTTGATAAAGGCGAGCAACTCTTTCACGCCCCCTGCGGGCAATTCGTACGGATCCTTGGCCTTCTCCACCGCGTCATCACTCGCTGCATCTTTCTCCGCCGCTGCTTCCTTTTGATCAGCTTTTTTGGCGGGCGCCTGATCCTCGGCACGCACGGTCGTCGCCGACAACAGGAACGCGATGCATGCAAATACGCAAACCATTCGTGCGAGTAACTGATACATGAG
>CAMFLN010000396.1 GCA_945957305.1 uncultured Planctomycetaceae bacterium
GATAGCTGTTGCGCGGATCGTAGTACGATTCTTGATTGCCGCGAAAGCCTTCTTTTTCGTACAGCAGTTGGCCGAGCACCTGCAGACGCTCGGCGACACTGGCCGAGGGCAATTGGCAGAGCAACTCGTGGGCCGCTTGACCCAGCCGGTCGAGCTCCACGAGCGTCGCATTGCTGTCGAGTCCCGGGTAAGCATCCGCTGCGAATTCCAGCAGCAGACGCGTCATATTGACTCCGTCGTCTTGCCCCGCGAGCAGCTTGGCGAACTCCGGATTGTCAGAAAACGCCGCGGACATGGCACATCTGCTGGTGGACGGGTCGATCAGACAGGGATTATCATAACAGTTTGCGTCACTATGCACCGGAGTTCACCGGGAGACCTGAGTGGTGGCCGAGCGAATGATCTCGTTGCGTGGGGTCGAGGTGCATAATCTGCAGGGGATCGATCTCGATCTTCCTCACCGTCGCCTGATTGTCTTCTGCGGCGTTAGCGGCAGCGGCAAAAGCAGCCTGGCGTTCGACACGATCTACGCCGAAGGTCAGCGCCGTTATATCGAAAGTTTTTCCGCCTACACCCGGCAATTCCTCGAGCGGCTCGAGAAGCCCGCCGCGCAGCGGATCGATGGCATATCGCCGGCCATCGCCGTAGCTGCTTCGAATAGCTCGCGATCAAGCCGTGCGACGGTCGGCACCGCAACCGAGGCTTACGACTATCTGCGGCTGTTGCTCGCGCGGATTGGCCGCGTCTACTGTCGCCAGTGTGGACGCGAGGTCGTGCGCCATACTCCGCAAAGTGTCGCTGACGAATTGTCACGCCTGCCGGCCGGCGCGAAATTCATGATCGCCTTTCCCTGGTCCGCGCCGGCAACAATCGCCCCGGGGCTGCTTGCGGCACGCATCGTCGAAGAGGGGTTCGTCCGCGCCATTATCGATAACCAGGTGGTCGACCTGGCGACTCTGGCCCCTGCTGCCAGTAACCCGAATGCCGGGCAAGAAGCAGCACTTGTCCAGGATCCCGCGGTCGCAGACGACGAACCGCTGGAAACCAGCGATGATGAAGTCGTCGTCGCCCGCAGGTACGCAGAGCCGGGCGAACCGGGAGAAGATGTGCCAGGATCGACAGGCGACGACGAACAGGGCGAAGCGGTAAATGTCGATGACCGTCGAAAGCGCTCCAAGCGGGCCCCCGATCCCGCGAAGCCGATTGTCACTAAGGAAGAAGATTTACCCGCGTGGCAAGTGATCGTTGATCGACTGGCGTCAGGCAGCACCACGCCGGAACGCTTGCGCGACAGCTTGGAGATGGCGTTCGAGAAAGGGCGCGGCCAGGTGGTCTTGTTGATCGAGGAAGATGCGGCCGCAACCGCGGGGCTGGGGGGCGTGCCGGTCACTCTCGATGGACGCAACTGGCGCCGCTTGTTGCACAGCACGCGACTGGTGTGCGGGGATTGCGGGCTGGATTACCTGTCGCCCGACCCACGGCTCTTTAGCTTCAACAGTCCCTTGGGGGCCTGTCCGGAATGCGAAGGGTTTGGCAATGTCGTCGATATCGACATGGACCTGGTGGTGCCGGACAAGCAGAAGTCAATCCGCGAGGGGGCCATTGCGCCGTGGAATACGCCGGCCTACGCGCATGAGCGCGAGGAACTGCTGGCGCTAGCCGACGAGTACCAGTTGCCGATCGATGCTCCCTTCGCTGAACTCAATGACGCGCAGCGGAAGCTGATTTTCGACGGTGTGCCGGAGCGCAACTTTGGTGGCTTGCGAGGTTTCTTCGCCTGGCTGGAACGGCGCAAGTACAAGATGCACGTGCGCGTGTTTCTCAGCCGCTGGCGCAGCTACCGGCCTTGCCCCGCGTGTGCCGGCGCACGGCTGCGCCCGGAGGCTTTGGCCGTGCGCGTCGGGGGCAAGAACATCGCCGAGATCGCCGCCCTGCCGATTGACAGCGCTGAGCCATTTATTCGTAATCTGGAGCTGTCCGAGTGGGAACGCGCGGTAGGACGCACGATGCTGGAGCAGGTCAACGCCCGGCTCGGATTCTTGCGCACCGTCGGGCTCGGCTATCTCACGCTCGAGCGAACGCTGCGCACGCTTTCGGGCGGCGAGTCGCAACGCGTGGCTTTGACGTCCGCGCTCGGTTCAAACCTGGTCAATATGCTGTACGTGCTCGATGAGCCGTCGGTCGGTTTGCATCCGCAGGACACTTCGCGCCTCGTGAAAGCCATTCAAGGACTGCGTGATCGCGGCAACACAGTGATCGTCGTCGAACATGAAGAGGCCATGATTCGCGCGGCCGATATGGTGGTCGAAATCGGGCCCGCCGCCGGGGAGCGCGGAGGCCGGGTGGTCTTCCAGGGCACCCCGCGCGAGATGCAAGACAGCACCGCCAGTCTCACCGGAGACTACCTGGCCGGACGCCGTGTCTTTCACACGCCCGAAAAGCGTCGCCCTCCCAATCATGGATGGATCAGACTGGCCGGCGCACGGGGCAACAACTTGCAGAACGTCTCGGTCGATTTTCCCCTGGGAGTCCTGTGTGTCGTCACAGGCGTCAGCGGCGCGGGCAAGAGCACATTGGTCGAGGACACGCTCTATCCCGCGCTTTGTCGACGAATGCGAAAGGAGGGGCCGCCCCCTAGCCCCTGCGACGACGTTTTCGGCGACGGCCAAATTAACGACGTCATCCTGGTCGATCAAAGCCCGATTGGCCGTTCACCGCGCTCGAATCCCGTGACGTACATCAAGGCGTTCGACGAGATCCGTAGCGTCTTCGCCGATACGCTCGAAGCGCGGACCCGCAATTACACGGCCAGCCATTTCAGCTTCAATGTCGAAGGAGGGCGCTGCGCCGCCTGTCACGGTGACGGGTACATTCAGATCGACATGCAGTTTCTGGCCGACGTGTACATGAAATGCAGTCAGTGCCATGGTCGCCGATACCGGCAGGAGATTCTGGACGTCACCTACCGGGGGCGCAACATCGCCGACGTGCTCGAGATGACGGTGCGCGAGGCGTTCACGTTTTTCCGCGGCAGCCCCAAGGTCCAGACCGCGCTCAAGAAGCTGATCGACGTCGGACTCGATTATTTACGCCTGGGGCAGCCGGCCAATACGCTCTCAGGGGGCGAGGCGCAGCGTTTGAAGCTCGCCGGCTACATGTCGGCCGCTCGTCGCTCGCGCACGTTGTTCATTCTTGACGAACCGACGACCGGCTTGCACTTCTATGACGTCGTGCAGCTGCTTGATTGCTTCGAGGCGCTACTGGCCGTCGGGCACTCGTTGATTGTGGTCGAACATAACTTGCAGGTCATGAAAGCGGCCGATTACATCATCGACCTGGGGCCGGGCGCCGCGGCCGCCGGCGGACGCGTCGTGGCTCAGGGAACGCCCGAATTCGTGTCGCGCGTGCCTGAGTCGCTCACCGGGCGTTATCTGGCGCAGGCCTTGGCCGAAGACCGCAAGGGAAAGACCGCCTGACCCGCGGTTGGAGACTGGCACGGCGCGGCGTCATGGCTCTTCTGGCGCATCGGGAGACTGCGCCTTGCCGGTACTCGGTTCGGCCGTTGATGTTTCGACAGTTGAAGTTTCGGCCTGGGAAGCGGCTTCGTCGCCGGCGGCGTCCTTCTGCGGCGCTTCCTTGGATTTGTCCGCTGCATTCTCGGCCGAATTCAGCGTGATCGGTTGCGCGGCGCCGGGCAATTCGTCCGGATTGGTGATCAACTCGCCCAGTTCCGGCTTTGTGCCGCAACCGGCCAAATAAAGCAGGGTGGCAGCCAGTACGCTCAGCCGGAGCGCAGGTATTCCCCACCGGGGTGGAGCACCTGCTGGCGGCAAAGAATCTTCGCGGATCACCATTGGTTTCCTGGAGTTGCGCTCTTGACGCCGCGGACGCTCTCGGCGGCCGTCGGATGTGTCTTTTCAGCACGGCGGGTCCATGATAGCCTAAGCAATTCGTGTTCTGAAGCGCGTCACGATCCGTTCGCCGTCCCGCAGAAAACCGAGGAGTTCCATGGCCAAGCCGCATCGCAATTTGAAGAAAGCCAATCACGGCGCCCGACCTGCCAATAGCAAAGCTCGCCGTTTGAAGCGCAAGCACATCCGTACCTAAGTGGACACTTCTGGCCTCGTGCCAGAGTTTTGGCTTGCCTGGCAGGCCTTCGCCAGCATTGTGCTTACGCACTCGCAAAACGCTGGCGGCTGATGGGTGACACGCTGCCGTGCTGCTCGCACGCAGCGAACCTTGGGGGGGTGACGATCCCGTATGGCGGGCAGCGTTGTGCCCGGGGGCGTGGACAGCTCGGGGTAGAGCATGGCAAGCAAAGATCTGATTCTGGATTTTTCCAGCTATGACTTGGGTCACTGCGTGGCGGATATCACCGAGATCCGCCGGTGGAATCCGCAGCGGTTCGAGATGGAGCAGCTTACGGCTGTTGTCTACGAAGACATCGAGCGGATGATCTGCGTCGGGTATCGTGATTACGGGCCGGACGAGTTCTGGATTCGCGGCCATATGCCCGGGCTGCCTGTGTTGCCTGGCATCCTGATGTGCGAGGCGGCCGCGCAGTTGTGCAACTACTTTGCGCAGAAGCATGGACTGATGGGGGCGGCGCTGTTGGGCTTTGGCGGTTTAGACC
>CAMFLN010000397.1 GCA_945957305.1 uncultured Planctomycetaceae bacterium
GTCAGATGTGTATAAGAGACAGGACTAATACCGGCTCGGCGGTGTATAGGTCGACGAAGTTCCCGGCTGCGGAAGCGGCGGGAGCTTCGAGCCGCTATCGGCGGGCGTCGATTCGGTTGACGGTATCGCAACAGGCAGGTCCGCATTCGACTGTGGAGCGCTTTCCCGCGCGGCAGGTGCGTACCGTGAAGCGACGCGCGCCGTAGATCGCAAGTCGACAGCGGGCTGGCCATAGGGCTCGGCGACAGGCTGCGTATGCGCGGTCGGCTGGTTCTCGCCCGGGTTGGCTGCGGCCTCGGGGCGCTGCGCCGCGGCGTAACGCTGCTCGCCCGCGGGCACGTCCGCCTGCAAGCGGGCCAACCACTGGCGGGCTTGTTGCATACTAGGATCCTGGCGCGCCGCGAGGGCGAATTGCTGCATCGCGGCTTGATTCTGGCCTTGCTGCGTCAGCAACACCCCGACGTTGTAATGGGCGATCGGCTCGCCGTAGACCGTAGCGACGTGCGACACGGCTTCGTCGATGCGTCCTTTCTCGACGAGCACTGTGGCAATGTTGTTACGGTACAGCTCACGCTCAGGCTGCAACTCGACGGCCTTGCCCAGGTACTCGACCGCCAGGTCGAGCTTACCTTGGCGTGCATAGCACAATCCCAAGTCGTTGGCGATCGACGGATCGTCCGGATGAGCTTTGGCCGCGCGCAAATAATAGTCGGTCGCTTTGACCTTTTGGCCTTGGCGATCAAGCATGTGTGCGTAGCCGACAAGCGCTGGCGCGCTTTCTTCATCAATATCGAGCGCCTTGTTATATTGCGCCGCCGCCTGGTCGAAGTCCCCCGTTTGTTCCTGCACGCGAGCGAGCGAGACGTAGAAGTCAGCTCCGGGCCCCTCGTCCTTCTTCTTGAAGGGCCACCAGGCGACTGTCGTTTCGCGCGTGGGTTCTTCTTCTTTTTTGGTCTTGAACGCGCCGGTGACTTTCTCGGTGCCCGCTTTAAATGATTTACTCACCGAACGGCCGATGGCGGCGGGGCTGAAGGCTGCCGCGCCTGCCGCGGCCGTCGCGTCGGGCGCTGCGGATTCCGATTGTTTCTTGCCGAACTGCGGGTCGGTCGACTTGGTGGTCACGCACCCGGCCGCGGACATGCCGGCAACGGCTAACAACGTGACGATCGCCGTCACGCGTGGTCGCCGCGCCGCATTCGTTGCTGTCAAAAGACGTGCCAGCGGAGTTGTGCAGATTCGGTAGAACATCGCGGTAGTCCCGAAGAGAACGATTTGGCGAATCTTCATACGTGATCGGTCAGTCGGCGCGCCCCGCTGAAAGAGAACCCAGGAATTGTTGCCGCTCGTAGCACTTGTACGACTGCGAGGCAGCTCATTCCCGGCAAGTGAGCAAGTAGTTGGGCTGAGAATTGGACGAATACGATGCGTCGAGGCACAGGCAGTGGCCGAGACGCTTGCCCGCAGGCTCACAAAACGTGCGCAGGAAATCCTGTCCAGTTCCCACAAAGTGCCGATTCAGCGTCACGGGGTGCTGGCAATCGATCAATTGCCCGTGCTACCACCCATGGCACTGTTGTCGGTTTCTTCGGGCAACCGCGGATCGGGAATCGTGGCCTGATAGCGGCGTGTGACTTCGTCGACGTAATTCGCCGAGGTGCCGCGCGGCTTGTCATACGTCTCGAAAATCGGTACCGGCGGGCGGTCGCCATTGATCTGGGCGACGGCCTCTTGAATGGACGCCACGCGTCCGGCCGTCTTTTCGGGGTTTTCGTCTCGCAGCACGAAAATGGCGCGATAGCACACCGGCGTGTAGTTGATGATAGCAGCGACCTTGAGTCGCCCGGCCTGGGTCAACTCGGTTGAATCGTCGACGAAGTGATGCTCGCTGAGCGTGTTCTGCACGCGGTAGCCATTCGCCGTGTCGAGGTCGAAATGAATCCGCGTGTTGGCCCGATCGGTCGTTACAAAGGGGTCTGGCCAGTTATTGTTGCGTTTGAAATCCCGACAGACGCTGTACCAGGCACGTTTGAAGATGTTCGGCTCTTTGCGACCGTTAGAGGCCGAGTCGTCGCAAGTGCCGTCCTCGCAGGGGGCTGCCGGAGCCTGTGCTTGCACGGGCACAATGAGGAGGGCGGAGGAGAGCAACGGCGCCAGCAGCAAAGATCGCTTCATTGAATTCATTCCTTCGAACTCCCCGGCACGGTGCGACTTGCGCTCACCGACATGGGCAGGGATCGCGCAGGGGCAACGCGCGGAACGGTGGCCCACGATCTTTTATCGGCGCTTCTCGTCCTGCGCTGCGTCAGAGAGCGCGAAGCCGTCGAAGTTTGCCCAATCGCGCCAGCTTTACGATCCACCGGACATCATGGGGAACATTTCGCGGACCATGGTAATCGCGGCGGGACCTACGAGAATGACGAAGATGCCCGGGAAGATGAAGATCACCAAGGGAAAGATGAGTTTGACGGCGGTTTTCGCGGCCTTTTCCTCGGCCAGCTGGCGCCGCCGCGTGCGCATCGAATCGCTTTGCACCCGTAGGGCCTGAGCAATGCTCGAGCCGAACTTGTCGGCCTGGATCAAAATCGAAGCGAGGCTACGCAGATCATCGACGCCGGTGCGCACACCAAGTTCGTGAAGCACTTCGGTGCGCGAGCGCCCGACCTGCAATTGAAAATTCGACAGCGCGAACTCGTCCGAGATCACGCGGTAGATGCGTTTCATTTCGTCCGAGACTTTACGCATCGCCTGGTCCAAACCGAGCCCTGCTTCGACGCACACCACCATCAGGTCGAGAGCGTCCGGGAGGCCGAGGAAAATGGCCTCTTTGCGCTTCTTGATCAGAAACATCAAAACCAGGTCGGGCAGATAGAATAGCGCGCCGGCGACGAACAACGATGTCATCGTCGATTTCTGGCTGAAATTGCCGAGCAGCATCATGGCGATGCCGCTGCCGAAGAGTCCGGTGATCAAGCCGAGGAACTTAAAGCCAAGGAAAATCGTCGGCGCGGCTTCACTGCGGTAGCCGCCGTTGGAAAGCTTCAGCTTCAGCTTGCTGGCTTCCAGCTCGCTCTTCGGCTGCAGCGGCGCGGCGAGCGCCGGAGAAGCCGCCTCGAGGACCTTGGTCATCGTGTCCTGCTTTTTCGTGACGCCCCCTCCTTCGCGACGGCGCAAGGCAGGGTTCTTCAGCTCGTCCAGTCGCTGCACGGCACGCGGACGGCCAGTAGCGACTAAATCGAGTAGCCACCATGCGCCCACGGCAAACAGTCCAAACACGGCCAGCGGCAGCAGTTGTGCAAAATTGACCAAATCGGCGAAGACCACGATTACACCTTGATATTGATGATCTTGCGAATCACTAGCGCGCCGAGGACCTGCATGATCACCGCGCCGGCCAGCATTTTTTTGCCCATCGGATCGGTGAAGAGCATCATCACGTAGTCAGGATTCAAGCGGTACACAGCGAGAAACAAGACAGGCGGCAAGCCCAGGAGCACGACGCCCGAGAGCCGACCTTCGCCAGTCAGGGCCTGCACTTGCCCCCAAATCTTGAACCGTTCACGAATGATGTAGCCGATCTTGTCGAGGATTTCCGCCAGGTCACCGCCCGTCTGTCGCTGCAAGACGATGGCGGTGGCGAAGAACTTCAAGTCGAGATTCGGCACCCTCTCGGTCAAGCTGGACAGGGAATCGTCCATGGGAATGCCCAGGTTTTGTTCCTCGAAGACGCGCCCGAACTCCTTGCTGATGGGGGCAGGCATCTCTTCGCGCACCAGATTGAATCCTGAGGCCAGGCTGTGACCAGCGCGCAAGGCGCGGGCGGTCAGTTCCAAGGCGTCGGGCAATTGCACGGCGAACATCTTGAAGCGCTTGGCACGGCGGAACATCAGCCACAACAGCGGAAGGCAGGCCATGACAAGCGCGCCCACTGGAATGGCTGGCGCGGGAAAGCCGGCCACCATCGAGGCCAGGGCGCCTACGACGGCCAACATAGCGGAGATGCCGAAGAACCGTGACGGGGTCAACGTCGTATCGGCTTGCTCGAAGAGCAAGCGTAATTGCCGAAACCGCGCGACGATTCCCTCGATGATCGAGGGAGTAGCGTTTAGCGGGCCGGAAAGGATGCTGGTCTTGAGCAGCGAATCCTTTGCCGAATGCGCTGAGACGGCGCCGGTCAGGACGTCAAGGCGTTGTTCGACCCCCTTGTCGCTCTTGTCGCGCAAGATCATGGCGATGAAGCCGATCAGCGCGGCCACACCGACAAACGCGGCAATCGAAATTAGCAGTGTTGGACTCATGATGTGCTTTCTGCGAGTCGTGGGCGACGCGGCTCGTTAGTCCTCCATCATCACACGCTGACGGAAGGCGCTGGCCGGTAGGCGGACGCCGGCAGCTTCGAGGCGATCCATGAACGCGGGGCGAATGCCCGTCGAGACGAATCGCCCCCGGGCGCGCCCGTTTTCGTCGATGCCGTCTTTCACAAAGTGATAAATGTCTTGCATGACGATCGTGTCTTGCTCCATCCCGAGGATTTCGGTGATGTGCGTGATCTTGCGCGGACCGCCCTGCAAACGATTGGCCTGAATGATCAGGTCGATGGCGCTGGCGATCTGCTGTCGCATC
>CAMFLN010000398.1 GCA_945957305.1 uncultured Planctomycetaceae bacterium
TGTCAAAAGGTCGCCGGGGTAAGTCGAGTACAGATTGGCCGCCTTAGCGGTATCGATTGTCGAACCTCCGCCGACGGCGACAAACGCGTCGAAGTCGCCGGCCATGGCCAGCGAGATGGCTTCCTGAAATGACTCATCCGTCGGCTCGACCCGCACGCGATCGAAGATCTCGAAATGAATATGCTCGCGCTCCAGAGCGTGGCAAACGGTCGCGACCGGCGGCAGCCTGGCCATGCGTGGGTCGGTGACGAGCAAGACACGTTTGGCGCCTAGGTCCGCGACGTCCATGCCCACTTCGCGCGTGGCCCCTGCGCCGAAGCGCAGATTGCTTGTCGCCATCTCGAAAATCGGGTCGTTACCGTGATAGGTGTCGGCCACGCGATGTATGCTCCCAAAGTCCGCAAAATTCCCGGAGAATTTTAGCACATGCGCACGAATCGTGCTGCGTGCACAACTATCGCACCGCACTCGGTGAATCGTCCGCGGTGAAGTTTCGGCGTGCCGCCGTGGCGGTTAGGATTCGCCCTGCACGCCGAATTGCTGCAGCTTCTTGCGCAGCGTCGCGCGATGCAGCCCCAGGCTGCGTGCCGCGCTCATGCGCTGCCCATGGTGGGCGCGCAGCGCCACCTCCAAGAGCGGAGGCTCGACCAGGTCGAGCAACCGGTCGTACAAATCCTCGGCTTCCTGCGAGTCACGATATTGTTGCTCGGCCCAGCGGCGGATGAGGCCGGGAATCGTGCTGGACTCGTTTTCTTCGGCGGCCAGCGGCACCGGCGCGGGAAAATGCTCGGGGCCGATCGCGCCGCCTCGCGCCACGATCACGGCATGTTCGACGGCGTTGCGCAGCTCGCGCACATTTCCCGGCCAGCAGCGTCCCCTCAGCTCGTCGATCGCGGCCTGCGTCAAGCGTGCCGTCCCTCCGGCTGCCAGGCTGCGGGCCAGAAAATGTTCGGCCAGTAGCGGAATGTCTTCGACCCGCTCGCGCAGCGGCGGCAAAGCGATTTCGAACACGGCCAGGCGGAAGTATAGATCTTCGCGGAAGTTTCCCTGGCGAATTTGGCTGCGCAGGTTGCGATTCGTGGCCGCGATGACGCGGAACGCGCTGCTGCGCGGCTGGGTCGCGCCGACCGGAGTGACCTCATGCTGTTCGAGCACGCGCAGCAGCTTGACCTGCACGCTGGCCGGGATGTCGCCGGCCTCGTCGAAAAACACGGTGCCACCGTCAGCCAACTCCAACAGGCCCTGCCGGTCGGTCGCGGCCCCGGTGAAGGCGCCGCGTGCGTGGCCGAACAATTCACTTTCGACCAGCGTGGGACTCAGCGCCGCCAGGTTCACCGGCAACAGGGGCGTGCGCGCCCGTAGCGAATGGCGATGAATCGCCCGCGCCACCAGCTCCTTGCCTGTGCCGCTTTCGCCTGTGATGAGGACCGAGGCATCGGTTTTTGCCACCAGCGCGATCCGCTTGAAGATTTCTTGCATGGCGGGACTGCGCCCCAGCAATTCCTCTTCTCCCTGGGCGGCTGCTGGCTTGCTAACCGCAATGGCTGGCGACGGCCCGGACAAAGCGCGGGCAACCACGCCGGCCGCGTCATCCAGGTTAAATGGCTTGACCAGGTAATCGAACGCTCCTTGCCCCAGCGCCGTAACCGCCGTCGTCAAGTTGCCAAAGGCGGTCATGATGACGATCGGCATTTGAGGCAACAGCCGTCGCAAGCGCGCTAGCGCTTCCAGTCCATCCATGCCGGGGAGCCGTATGTCGAGCATCACCAGATCGGGCGCCGCGCGCCCCACGTGCTCGAAGGCTTCTTCGGCGCTGGCCGCGACAGAGACCTGGTGTCCCGTTTCGGTCAACAACCTGCGTAGCGCCCAGCAAATGCTTTCTTCATCGTCGACGATCAGGATATGGCTCATGGATTGCTCGTCTGCTTCAGGCAGTATCGATTCAGGCAGTATCGATTCAGGCAGTATCGATTCAGGCAGTATCGGCCGCGGCCGCGCGCGAGGCGGCAGCGGTGATTTTGTTACTCTGCGACGGGGGTTGCTCGCTCAGCGGTAAGCTCAGTTCAAAACAAGTCGCCTCGCCCGTCCGAGAATAGCGCAGCGTTCCGCCGTGCCCTTCGGCCACTTGTCGCACCACGGCCAGGCCGAGCCCGACCCCCTCGGGCTTGGTCGTCACGAATGCTTCCCCCAGACGTTGGGCAATGTCGTCCGGCAAGCCTGGACCATTGTCCAGAACACGCAAGCGAACCGCATCATGCTCCGCCAGCATCTCGACGCGCACCCAGCCCTCTTTGCTCACCGCTTCGAGCGCGTTGAGCATCAGATTCATTAGCGCCTGGCGCAATTGATCGCGATCGGCGGGCACCGCCAGGGGCGCATTCGGCACGGCACACGCCAGCTCGATGTGGCGATGCTGCGCCGTCGGCATCAGCAGCGCCACCAGTTCCGCCACCAACTCGCGCGGATCGAACACCGCGCGGCGCGGCAGCTCGGGCTGTCCTGCGGCCAGGAAGCGTTTCAGGTGATCCTCGATCAGCCGCAACTGTCGCAGCGCCACGTCGAGGCTTTCCTGATCCTCGGTATGACAGTGCCGGCGATGCATCTGCACGGCCATCAACGCACCGGTCACGTCGTTACGCAGATGATGCGCGAGCCCACCGCTCAGGCGCCCTAACACCGATAACCTTTCGGCGCGGGCGATCGCGCGGCGCAGCTCGTCGAGCTGACGGGAAAGTTGGTTGACGCTCGTTGCGACGTCGCGCACTTCATCATTGCGCGCGGGGATGGCGAGCTGTTGAAAATCCCCTTCGGCCAATCGGCCGACTTGCGTGCGCACCTCGACCAGGGGCAGGCTCAACTTCCGGGCGATCCAACTGGCGACGGCCACGCACAGCGCCAGCGCCACGCCACCAACCACCAGGGGCGGCAGCGCGGCTTCGCGTCGCTGCTCGCGCAAAAAGCGTTCGGGGTACAGCACGTGCAAGAGCGCAGGGTTGTTCGACGCCGCGCGGCGATCGTCGCGCAGGGCGACGTGAAAGTATCGATCTCCGCCCACCGTGACGCGCGGCCCAAGATGCAAATCCTGCCAGCGATTGATGACGTTCTCGGCCGGCGGAATCTCGGCGGTGCTCAGGCCGCTGGTGGCCAGCTGCTTGCCGGCGGGATCAATCAGGATAAAGTCCGCGCCCGACAGCCCGCGCATCTGCTCCAACACATTGCCTGTGACTGGAAAAGTCGACGTCAGATAAGTGCGGGCGACACTGCGCAACTGCTCTTCGATCTGGCGCTGCGAACGGGCCGCAGCCCAGTAGGCGTTCAGCGAACTCACACTGACCACGGCCGCCAAGATCAAGCCGGCAAAAGGCAGCAGAATCTGATAGCGGATAGGCCAACGCATGCCGTTTGCAGCCAAGGACTACATATGGATACACCAATCTCATCATAGGAACGCGGGAAGTAGGCGACAAGCAGACGCCGTGTAGCCTCTACAACTGCAGCATGTTGACGCTTCAACTATCGTCGTGCCGTGAGCGCTTCAAACCGATAGCGCAGGCGTTGCAACTCGTCGCGCAACTGATCGTTTTCCCAGGCCAGGTCGTCCATTTCTGACTCGGTCGCCGCGGCTGCTTCGGCCCTGGCCAGCATCAGGCGTTCGACTTCGACCATCGTGCGCAGCCGGGCCAGCTCGGTGTCGCTGATCGCGTTGGCGGCCGCTTTGACTTGCTGCGCCGTCTTCGATACGACTTCGGCGGTGCGGAGCGCCTCGCGGGCGCGAGCCAGGTTCACAGCCGCGCGCGTCGCTTTGCCGGCCTTGGTGAGCTGCAAAACGTCCTCCGAGACGCGCACCAGCCCCTCGACGCGATCGAACTGGCTGGCCGTGATCGAGCCGCGGACGCGGTTTTGCAAGTCGGTCATCTTCTGCAGGTCGAGCCTGGCCAGCTTGAGCGAAACTTCGGCAAAGGCAATGTCCAACTCGTGCGGATCGGTCGGCACGGGGCGCTCAGGAGCCGGCGGATCGTCCTTCACCGCCGCCGCGCCGTATACGGCCAGAACCCCGGCAATCGCGCCGGCTAACAATGCGCACGTGATGCCCTTCATCGCACGAGCCCTCGCTTTGTCACACCGTAGAAATGACGCGCCGCCAACATCGCGGTTGCGCACACACCGGCCGGTGCACCGCCGGTGCGCGGAAATCGCGCTCCGATACATTGTCGCGCGCCGCGAGAAAGAAGGGAAATTAAAACGCGGCTGACTTCAGCTACTCGCGAGGCGCTCAGACTTCGCGCGGCGCGGCGGCCAACTCGCGTTCGACCCGTTCCAGGTCGGCGTCGACCATCATCGCGATCAGCGTGGGGAAATCGACCGTGGGTTCCCAGCCCAGGACCCGCTGGGCTTTGCTGTAGTCGCCGCGCAGGTGATTCACTTCGGCCGGGCGGTACAGAGCCGGATCGATCTCGACGTACTTGGCCGGATCGAGCCCCGCGTGTGCAAAGGCCAGGTCGACCAGCTTACGGACCGTATGCTTTTCGCCGGTCGCGATGACATAATCGTCGGCCTGCTCCTGCTGCGGCATCAGCCACATGGCGCGGACGAAATCGCCGGCGAACCCCCAAT
>CAMFLN010000399.1 GCA_945957305.1 uncultured Planctomycetaceae bacterium
ACGTCTCGTGGGCTCGGAGATGTGTATAAGAGACAGACACGACCCACACGCGCAGTCCATTGCGCACCGGGGCCGCGCGCTCGAAATGAAAGGCGACCAGCAATGCCGACGACAGGCCTACGAGTTCCCAGCCGGTAAAGAGGGTCTCGATCGTGCCGGCCAGCGACGTCGTCACCATGCCCAACAGAAACAGGGCATAAAAAATATGAAAGCGGCTGAATCCTCGCTCGCGATGCAGGTAGCGACTGGCAAAAGCGCCAATGGTGCCACACAGGATGAACGAGAGTATGACTAGGGGTACGCTCAGCCGGTCGAACACCAGCTTGACCGAAAAGTGATAATCCGGAATCGCGACCCAGCTGCCGAGTTCGATGGGAACGAAGCGGATACCACGCCACAGCATGATTCCCAAGATGGTCAGCGACGCGCACAGCCCCGTCATGACCGCGGTGGCCACGGCACGGCTGATCCACCGCTCGGGCAGTGGGTGGCCGAAGAGCGTAGTGAGCCCCAGCAGGGCCACGAGCAAAGCGGGCGCTCCGGCAGCGATTCCACCGATGAACGCGATCAATTGGTCGAAAGGCATGGTTGCGTCTCTGCGTTCGCTGTCCTATCGAGTGCCGCGGCCGCGCCGATTACGGCAAAGTCGAGGTGCTCGCGCCGGCCGCGATACCATTCGGTCGAACTAGTGGCACTGGGGAGCTTGTCGAGGGTGGGTTCAAACGGCATAAATTCGCCGTCGCTATAAATCTGCATGGCCCCGGAATCGGCATCGAGCACGGCCAGCCGCGCCCAGGCATTCCGCAGTATGCGGCCGATGTTGGCATTTCGGGACATGATCTGCTGCATGGCATCGGGCGTGCTTTCGATGATGAACAAGAGTCGTACCGGTTCGTGGATTTCGACTCCTTGCCAGGGCAAGCCGGGGCGCAGATCGCTGAGCGCTCCGTCCATCACCCCCAGCAGCGATGTGACGTTGTGAGGCAATTTGGTGCCGCAGCCCCAGCCCGGCGAATCGACGTGCGAAAGAAAGTACTGCATGTTGATTCCTTCGCACACCGGAACCACGGCGCTCAAGATCCTTTCCAGGATGTGATGGTGTTCATCATCTTGCGCAGGGTCGTAGGACATTAAAAAAGACCGCCGGTCAAGGTACAGCCCGCGGCTCCGCTGCCTGCGTCCCACGATGCACAGGGCATTCGTGGCGTTGCCAAACTCGGGGCGGGCTTGTGCCAGGTCCTGAGAACGCCGCTCGACGTGCCGATGGGCGCTCAGAAATGACAAATCCAGCGGGGCCGAGTCGAATCGGCGACAGCGCTCGTGGGCATTGCGATCGCAGGCCGCTTCCAGGACCTGTTCGACCCCCGCGATGTCGCGATAGTGCGTTGCGGGCAGCAAATCGAGATCAAAGAAGGTGACGGTGTCGTTGCAGGTATTATGCAGCGCCCCGAGAAAAACCGTCTCGTAAGGAATCTTCAGTCCGCGCCGCGCAAGGATTTCGCGCACGCGCGAATTATTCAGCATCGCGGCCAGGGCACGGGCGTTCGGACTGCCGGCGTTGCCAGTGCAGGCCCCGCAATCGTAAACCGATTTATGAGGATTATTGAGCGAGAAGGAACCGTGTCCCAAAAAGAGCACCAGCCGCGCAAAATTCGACGTCAAGCCGATGTCGCGCAGCATCCGCTCGCCAAAGTCGGCCATCTCTTCGACGGTGAAACCGATATGCCCTTCGCTCGGGCCAGGCTCCGCCTCGGACCGTTCCATGCGCAAACGGGTGAGCGTGGGCGTCTGCAGCACGCGCCCTGTCATCTCGCGAAAGCGTGCGGTCGCGCGGGGGAACAGCACGCGTGCCACCAGCGGCACGGTGGCAAAGATCCCCAGGCTGGCCGTCAAAAGCGCGCCCCCGGCGATGCTGCGGCTGCCTACATGCACGTGGTGCGACGCGGTTCCCAGCGCGCGGCGCGCCTTGGCGCGCCGCCGATGGGTGTGTCCCAACGTGTACACCACATCCTCCACTACCCAATGCCTTGGCTTCATGACAATGGGGCAGAGCGCGGCAAAGTGCGCATCGGCCGCGCCACGATAATAGATGGGGACGCCGAAGAAGCCGGCGGCCCCAAACGTCTCGGCATCCGGCGACACTTCTTCGATATGGCGCCGGAAAGATTCCTCGCGGGCGTCGATACAGGCCACGATCTGAAACCGGGGCGCTGCAACGCGGGCCGAGCTGCGGTGCGCAAAGACGGACACCGCGTTCAAGGCTCGCTCATGCATGCGGCGTTCGAAAGCGCGGTGCAGAATGCGCCGCCGCTCCAGTTCGCTGAACCGCTCGACCTTGGCCACGAGCGTGTGCCAACGTTCGGGAGCCAACTGCCAGAGTGCGCGTGGGGTCCAACCCATGCGCTGTGCCAATTGAAACAGCGTGAACGCCCGCTGCTCGATGGTGCGCGCGGCGGACGCTTTGTAAGCCGGCGACACAGCTTGCGGCAAGGTGCTCAGCGGGCCCTGAAAGCCCAGTTGACGCTGTGCAATGTGCGCCAACGCGAGTCGCTCCAGAAGCAATCGCACTGCCACGTATTCAATCAAGGTGCCGGGTTGGACCGGCACAGGCATACGGTCGGGCCGGCTTTCCATTTGCCACAACATGCCGGCCCAGCCGCGCAGCGCCAGCAAGGTCAATGTCAAGTATTCCTGCCACTGGCTCTCTTCCACTCCTAGCATCGTGAGTGATTCGCGAATCGACTCCAGAGGATCGATACGAGATTCGTCGAGCCGGCGTATTTCCTCGGCCAGCCCGTGCGTCCAATGCGTGGCGGGCCCGCTATGCCGTGAATAGAGCAAGCAGAAGGCGCGAAAGAGTCCGCGATCGCGATGGGGCAGCGGCCAACCGGCGAAGCCTTGGTCGGTGAATGCCGCACAAAACCGCACAAGTAGGTCATGCACCAACAGATCGCTGTCCTCGCCCAGTGAGTCCAACAGCCAATCGCGGTGTCGCAGCCGGGGCACAGCGCGTACGGCAGGCACAGCGATGTTCGCGACGTTAGCCAGGCAGATGCGCCACAGTGCCTGCAAGGTCAACGCTTCCTTGGACGCTCGCGAGCGCGGCCAGCGGCGCGCCACGAGACGCGAAAAGCTCGCGGCGATCTCGGCCAGGCTGGCGCACGCGGTTTGTGCCGCAGGATTCCAGCCGCGGGAAAATGTGTCTGCGTCCGCGAGCAACCATTCCTGCGTGTCCGCGATCATGCGCTGCCGCGTTTCCAGCGGTACGTCGTCGCAGAACTTACTCAATGCGTCCATTTCGGCCACGTACCACCGCAACTCTGCGGCAGGTCCCGTGGGGTAAGGATATTTGAGCAGCGCCAAGCGCAGGTCGAATCGTGTCCCTAAATCTCCGACATGTTCACCGGCCGCCGAGCCCAAGTCCTCGCGCAAGATCGCCATCAGGTCATCGTGAGTAATCCGCCCGGTGGCGATATGCTGGCGGTACGCCTCCTCCGAGAGAAAGGGTTGGGCCCCATACATGCGCGAGCCAACCAATAATCCTTCATCGAAAGGCAGATCCTCGAGCGCTTGGAGCGTGTTCAAGAAAGCGAAGGAAGTGATGGGCCCAGGAATCGGCAAGAGTGCCGCCGCCCGCTCGATCATCTCCTGTAAACGCTCGAGCTGAGTCGCCGAGGGAGCGGTGGAACGCACAAATGCCGGCGCCTGCGCGCCCAGGCACGCCTCGGGCGAGGGCTCATCGGTTTTATGTCGCGAGGTGGAAGAAAACGTCCGGTCCATTCGAGAGTCAATTCACATGTCGGCCGCAGTGGTGCGTCGGAAATAATCGTTTGCTGCGCTGGCGGAGTTACAGATTGTCGCGGCTCGTGGTTTGGGCCAACGCTTTTGTCAAACGGTCTTGTACAATGCCCACGATCCATTGATCGTCTACCGTAGCGCGACTTAATAACCACGCACAGACACGCGAAATACTCAGCGCACTTTTTTGTGCCAAATGTTCCAGTCGCGCGGCAACCTCGGGCGTCAGCCGCACGTACATCAGCACAATCTCGGCCGTACGCTCACCTTCCCGGCGCGCGATCGACGGTGCGCGATCGGCCTCCGCCGCGGCTGCCCGCCGCTGGTGCAAAATCGCCAGCGCCTGCTCCTCGTCCTGGGTCGCGTTATCCAGCAGAAACGCGGCAGCTCGAGCCTTGGCGTGCCCAAGCAGCGTGCCGATCTGCTCGATACGTTCGGATAAATGCTTGCTGACGTAAAAATGGAGTCGCACGTGTGATTGCTTCCGAGTAACGCCGCCTGACAGAGGTTTATTTTGCGCCGCTGACGAAATCGGCGCCGCGCAACATCTCGACGTCGCTGATCCAGGCCGCGATGGCGTAATGATCGAAGTAATTCTCCGCGATATAGGTCAGGATTTTCGTGGCAATCTCCGGGGCGCAAACGACCTTGATCTGCACGTTTTCGCCGAACATGTCGTTATGGCGCGTACCACGTGAGCCGACTCCCTGGGTGCGATGAAAGCTGGCACCTGTTGCACCCAGGTCCTGGACCTTCTTCACCAGGCGATCCTTGAGAATCTCTTCGGCGACGATTGTCAACAGTTTCAGG
>CAMFLN010000400.1 GCA_945957305.1 uncultured Planctomycetaceae bacterium
ACAACACTTCGCGGCGGACTTCCGCATCCGAATCATCGGTCAGCGCCAGCAGGGCAGGGCGGTACTCTTCGCCGTGACGCCGCAAAATACGCACGGCCAAAGCGCGAGCGCGCCCCGACGGGCTTTGCAGTTCGGCAACGACCTTTTGTCGCGCATCTCCCCCAAGGCGGTCCAGCACCCACAGCGCGCGAGCGCGATGGTTTGCATCTTCAGCATCGAGCAATGCTGCAAGCGCCGCAGCGCTTTCCTGGCCGGCGGATAACAATCGTTCGCGGGCCAGAAATTGCGTGGCCAGATTAGGGCTTTTCAAACCTTCGATCGCGTCTTCGACGGAGGCAAAGGGGCCGGGTTTACCCACTCGCACCAGCTGTTTGTCGCGCGGACGCAGGACGAAGATCCGCCCTTGTTCGGGATTGTTATAAGCGTGCCCCCCTACGCCGCCGTCATACCAATCAGAAACGTACAGACTGCCGTCGGGGGCCGCGCAGATATCATCCGGCCGAAAATACTTGTCGTCGCGGCTCGAAAGGATCACTTCGTTGGTCGCCCGCATGCCGGCGCCGACATTTTCGTGGCGATATAGTCGTACTTCGCGTGGGCCGGCATCCGTGTGCAGCGGCGCATTTTTGAAATGAGGGCCGAAGGCGTCCCCCTCGTAAAAGCAAATGCCGCACGGCGAGCCGAAGCCGGTCACAAGCGTCGCCGGCACGTAGCCGGGGACGTGGCCGCGAAAATGCCAATGCTCACCAAACGGCGTGTCGCGCGGCACGCGAGCGGGCGGATGGCCGAACCAACCGTAATTGCCACCTTCCAAAATCCAGCAAATGCGGGCGCTGAAGTTGCCGTCGTTGTCGTTGTCGCTCAGATAGGATTCGCCGAACGAGCTCACGCACACTTCGTAGGGATTGCGAAAGTTCTTGGCGACCAGTTCCAGGTGACTGCCGTCCAGTTCGCCCCGCAGCACCGCGCCCCATTTGTAGTCGACGCGGCTCCCATCGGTCCCGGTGACGTCAAAGCCGGCGTCACCGTGTGACATCCACCACTTGTGGTCGGGCCCCAGCACCAGGCTGTGGGCGCCGTGATCGTGGTTGTGCCCCTTGAATCCGGTGAGAACTTTTTGCGGCGGCCCATCGGCACGCAGGTCGCCGTCCTTGTCCTCATAAACCCACAGGTCGGGGCTGGTCGCGACATAGACCTTTGGGCCGGCGACGCAAATGCTCATGGGGCAAAACAGCCCTTCGGCGAAAACGACGGCGCGATCGGCGCGGCCGTCCCCATCGGTGTCTTCCAGGACTTTGATCTTGTCGGACGGCGGTGCCTTGGCTGCGGCACGATACCATTGAATTTCGGCCACCCACACGCGCCCGTGCGTGTCGACGTCGATCGCCGCGGGGTTGGTAATCAACGGCTCGCTGGCGAACAGCGACAGCTCCAGGCCGTCCGCGGCTTGCAACGATTTCAGCTCGGCCTCGGGTGATTGCTGGGCGCGAGCCGCGGGAAGCACTGTGCAAAATAACGACAGCGCGGCCAAGATAGCGGGCAAGGGCAAGCGAGGCATGGAGGCGCGTCCTGGTGTAGCGGGCGTCGGCGTGCAACAGCAAATAAATTTCAAACCGCGCGATCAAAAATCGCGGGAAATCTGCAGGAACATCTTACCCTGCCGTAGGCGGGGGGAGCAATTCACCTCAGCAGCGACAGACATGCGTTATCGTGTCGTCGGAGCAGCCTCGAAATTATGGCGCGAGATGTTCCAGCACCGCCCTAGCCACTTCGGAGCCCTTGGATTTCGCTTCCTCGAGAATGCGACGCCCACGCTGCACATCGTCACGGCGTCCCGAGGTCGCGAGATATGTGCCGACAAAAGCGCGTGAATTCACATCGTCTTTATCGAGCCAGCGCTCGGCGAGCCCCACGGCCAGGTCCGGCGGGAGTTGCTGCACATCGAACTTGCGGTTGGCCCCGCGCATGCGCACCACCAGGTTGTCGCGATCGCGACTGATTTCGACGACAATGACAACGTCGCCTTCGATCTCGATTTCGGTGCCGCTATTGACGGTCTTTAGGCTTTCGCGCACGGCATTCCAAAAGCTGCCCACATAGGCGCGCAAGGTGCGAACCCCTTCGACTTGTGCCCGCAAGTCATCGGTCGAAGCGTCGAACATGGCCTGATCGATCAATTCATCAACCTTCTGCAGATTGCCCACAGCCAACGCGTCGCGCGCGGCCGTAAGTGCTTCGCGAATTGCGAGGGATTGCCCGGCCGGGGCGTCCGCAGCCATGGCTTTCGGCGCGTCCTTTTTGACATTCATGTCACTGGCGGATCGCGCTTCGCGAGAGTTCGACATCTCCGGCGCCAGGGGCTGCTGCGGCAAACGCTCGTCACGAGTTGCGGGACGAGTCGTCACGATTCGCTCGCGATCATTGCCCAAAGGTTGCGTTCTCTCCCGTGCCGCCGTTTCGGCTCGTGGAGACTTCCGTGACGTGTCAGCATCGCGGTCGAGTGGCGGCTTTACCTGGCCCGCATGAGTGCTTGCTATCTCGGGTCGATCGATGGCCGGTGCGTTTTGCCTCCACACCAGCAGCCCGCCGATCCCTAAAATGACCACTGCGAGCAAACAGGCGAGCACGAGCAACAACGCCATCTGGGTGCGTTCACGTTCGCGCGCTCGGGGACGATACGTCGCGGCACGCGCCTGCGGCGGGTGCGCGTGGAAGCTCGATGCAGAAACTGCCGGCGGAGGCAAACTCCAGGCGTCGGCAAGCACGGCCGGCTCGACCGCCAGCGGAGGCAATTCTGGAATTGGTAGAGGCGCTGGCGGGGCGGAGTTGCTCGGCGTAAACATCGCGCCTGGGCCGGCGACCAATCGCGGTAGTGGAACCGGCGGTGCCGCCGAAGAAACTTCCGGCGGCTGGGGAGGGGCTTCGACCGGGCGCGACCAGCGCGGGAAGCCTGCCGCGGGAGCCGGTAGGAGATCGCGCGGCGTCGCGGCGTCGAACGCCGTTTCTCCCACGGTTTGCGCCTGAGAGAGTGCATCAACCGCACGCGGCGGTAATACTTCGTCGCAGCGAGCGTTTGGCAGCACAGTCGCGGGGGCGGAGCCGGCAAGCTGCCGCAGCTTGCGATCGTACCGCTCTCGACCTTGCGGAGTGGTCAGCACGGCGCGGGCCGTGGCGATCTCGGACATCAACTGTTGGACGTTTTGCGCTTGGGGGCCTGTCAGATGGGCAGAGAGCTGCGCAATCCTACGACGGGCAGCATCGTGAATGCGCTGGCTATCGACTTCAGCTGAAGTAATGCCCAAGAGCGCGTAGTAGTCCGGAGGTCGCGCCCCTGGCGGCAAGCCGAGCAGTTCCGCGTAAATATCGACCTTCTCGGGCACCGCACTTTCCTCGACGACTCGCCTGTTTTTCCGGCAGTCCCGCGCATCTGCCTTGTCTCACGTCGATTATCCGTCGCGGGCCGATTCCCCTCAAGCGAAAGCGCCCGCCGTCAGGCAGAGTGGCCGCGAACTGCATGCCGGTTATAGCGAACCGATGGCTTGTAGTCCCGCGCGAGTCGATACGCCGTATATTTGGTGGCTGCGATTCGCCGCACACCCGACGCAGGGAATTAAGTTAAAATCGATGGAACGCAGCACTTTACAGGCTGCTCAATTCCCGCGTTCAGAGCATCCTAGCCGGCAGGCGGCGAACATTTCATGTGTGGTATCACGGGAGCTGTGTGGACCGATCCGGCCAAACGCGTCGAGCGCTCCACGCTTGTCGCGATGACCAACGCGATTCGCCATCGCGGCCCCGACGACGAAGGCTTTTATCAGTCCGACGTCGATTCGCGTCATTTCGAGGGGGCTGCCGTCGGCGTTGCGCTGGGGCATCGGCGTCTGTCGATCATCGACGTTTCCGGCGGACATCAACCGCTGTCGAACGAAGACGAATCCGTGTGGATTGTTTTCAACGGCGAGATCTACAATTTTCGCGACCTGCGCCGTCGACTCGACGGAGCAGGGCATCACTTTCGCACCTCGAGCGATACCGAGACGCTGGTTCATCTCTACGAAGATGAAGGGGTCGACTTTCTCCGGCATATCGAGGGCATGTTCGCGCTGGCAATTTGGGACGCCCGGCGGCGGCAATTGGTCCTGGCGCGCGACCGCTTAGGAAAGAAGCCGTTGGTCTATCGCGAGGAGCCCGGCCGGCTGCTCTTTGCCAGCGAGCTGAAGAGTCTGCTGCAGGTGCCTGACGTGCCGCGCGAACTCGATCCCGCGGCGATCGACGAGTTTTTCGCCTTTCAATATGTGCCTCATCCGAACACGATTTTCCGCGGCATCCGCAAGCTTTCGCCGGCACACTACGCCGTCTATCGCGACGGCCGGCTGGCCACGGGCTGTTATTGGAACCCGGATTTCACACGTGAAGTGCGGCGTTCGCGGGCCGATTATTCGGCCGAGCTGCGCACACTCATGACGCGCGCGGTCGAAAAACGCTTGCAAAGCGAAGTACCCCTGGGAGCATTCCTTTCCGGCGGGATCGATTCGTCAATCATCGTCGCACTCGCGCAGCAGTTAACGCGCGAGCCGGTGAAGACCTTCTCGATCGGCTTTCCGGTCG